>JBATPF010000087.1:0-29891 GCA_049291355.1 Giesbergeria sp. | reverse complement strand
GGCACGGATCGAACGGCTTCGGCGCCGGGCACGGCCTCGGCCGCGACCGCCCGCGGCGCGTTCAGCGCTGAGGTGTGAACGCCAGCCGGCCGGGCTTCGTCTGCCGAGACGGCGGCGCGTGAAGCGGCTGCCGATTGCTCGCCGCCGAGCGCAGGCGCCGAAGGGCTGGCAAGCACCTCCGGCGGCAAATCTTGCAAGGAAACGACCTGCGCCGGCGCCATGACCGAGAGCCAATGGCAGATGTTTTCCAGTTGCCGCACGTTGCCCGGAAAGTCGAAATCAGCCAGCCGCGCAAGGGCCGACTCGGAAATTCGCTTCGGCTCGACACCCAGCTGGCGGGCGCTCACCTGCAGAAAGTGGCGCGTGAGCATGGGGATGTCCTCGCTCCGCTCACGCAGCGCGGGCAGGCGCAAGCGAATCACGTTGAGCCGGTGAAACAGGTCTTCGCGAAAAGCCCCCTCTTTGACCCGCTGCTCCAGGTTCTGGTGCGTGGCGGCCACGACGCGCACGTGGGCCTTTACCGCGCTGTGACCGCCCACGCGGTAGAACTGGCCATCCGAGAGCACCCGCAACAAGCGCGTTTGCAGGTCGAAGGGCATGTCGCCGATTTCATCGAGAAACAGGGTGCCGCCCTCGGCCTGTTCAAAACGTCCGCGCCGCTGCGTCTGGGCCCCTGTGAACGCGCCGCGCTCGTGACCAAAGAGTTCGGATTCCAGCAAATCTTTGGGAATGGCCGCCGTGTTGATGGCGACGAACGGGCCTTGCGCAACGGGCGAATGCTTGTGCAGCGCCCGCGCCACGAGTTCCTTGCCCGAGCCGGATTCACCGGTGATCAGCACCGTGACCTGGCTCTGGCTCAGGCGCCCGATGGCGCGAAACACGTCCTGCATGGCGCTTGCCTGGCCCAGCATCTCGGGCGCGAGTTCAGCAGTGTCTTGCGCAACGTCCTCGCGCTGGCTTTCCTGAACCGCGCGGCGGATCAACTCCACCGCCTTGGGCAGATCAAAGGGCTTGGGAAGGTATTCGAAGGCCCCACGCTGGAAGGCCGAAACGGCGCTGTCGAGGTCTGAATACGCCGTCATGATGATGACCGGCAGGCCCGGTTGCAGCGCCTGCACACTTTCGAGCAACTGCAGCCCCGAGCCCCCGGGCATGCGGATGTCGCTGACCAGAACCTGCGGACCCGGCTGGTCTTCCACGCCTTGGGCGATGGCGGCCATCGCATCAAGCACTTCGCGCGGATGGCTGAAGCTGCGCGTGCTCAAACCCTCACGCGCCAGGGCCTTTTCGAGCACGAAGCGGATCGAAGGGTCGTCATCTACTATCCAGATCGGCTTCATAAGCATTCATTTCCCCGTTGGCTGTCGTCGTTCCTCAGGGAAGCGGAATGAGCATGCGAAAGTCGGTGCAACCGGGCACGCTCTCGCATTCAATCAAACCATGGTGCTGCTGCACAAATGTCTGCGCCAGCGTCAGCCCCAACCCCGAGCCGCCCTCGCGTCCCGACACCAGGGGATAGAAGATTCTTTCCCGGATGGCGTCGGGCACGCCAGGCCCGTTGTCGATGACATGCAATTCCAGTGCCAGGCGATAGCGCTGCCGTCCAAAAGTGACCTGGCGCGCTACGCGGGTGCGCAAGGTGATGCAGGCATTGCCTTGCGCCATGGCCGGCAGCAGCGCCTGAGCCGCGTTTTGCACGATATTGAGCACCGCCTGAATCAACTGCGCACGGTCGCCACGAAACTCGGGGATGGACGTGTCGTAATCGCGCTGGATGCGCAGGCCCTGCGGATACTCCACGAGGATCAGCGAACGCACGCGTTCGCATACCTCGTGAATGTTGACGTCGCCCACCTGGTGCGGGTGCCGGTGCGGGGCCAGCAAGCGGTCGACGAGGCTTTGCAGTCGGTCGGCCTCGTGCACGATGACCTCGGTGTATTCACTCAGCTCGGGGCTTTGCAGTTCAAGCTCAAGCAACTGCGCGGCGCCGCGGATACCGCCCAGCGGGTTCTTGATTTCGTGCGCCAGATTGCGAATGAGCTCCTTGTGGGCCTGGGCCTGCTCCAGCAATCGCTCCTCTCGGTCTTGCCGCACCTGCTGCTCCAGCGGCCAGAGCTCCACCACGATCTGCTCGCGCAGCTCGCCCGTGGCAAAGTTCATGTGCACAGGAATACTGTCCTGGTGCGGTCGCCGCAGCAGTGCCTCGAAGCGCAGGGCCGCAAAATCATTGCTGTGCGCGCCGGCCAGCGCAGTCTGGATCAGTGCGGGTTCGGTAAAGAACTGGCTGAAGTCGCCCCCCACCAAGCTGCGCCGCGATGCGCCCAAGGCTTGTTCCAGAGCTGCGTTGACGTACCGCACCGAACCGTCGGCGTGCAACACGGCCACCAGCACCGAGAGCAGATCAAAGGCCTGGAACGATGGGGGGCTGCGCGGTGCGGCCCCACGGACCCGCACTCAGCGCACCACAGGCAGGCGCTCAATTTCGCGCCGGATACCTTCCACATCGGCTTCGGCACGCGCCAGCGCGGCTTTCAGCTCTGCGGTGCGTTCCATGTACTTCTGCGGGTTGCGCAGATCGAGGGCGTTGCGCTGCGGGGAGCCATCGTTGTATTCCTGCTTGGTTTCGGCCACGCGCGCCTGGGCCTTCTTGAGCTCGGATTCCAGAATGGCGCGCGCATCCGCGTCGCGAGCTCGCTGGTCATTGGCATCTACGCGCGGCGCCGATGGGGGCGAAGTGGCCGCTTTTGGTGCTGCACCACTGCTTGCGCCAGCCGGACGCGTGCCCTCGACCACGGTAATGTTTCCGCCCTCCACCACCTTGCAGTTGCGCTCTTTGGCCACCGAAGCATTGTTGGTGTATTCGTTGCCGCAGCGGTAGATGCGGTTTTGCGCGAACGCGGCCGGCACGGCCAATGCCAGGCAAAGGCCGGACAAAAGCAGGGAGAAAGTAATTTTTTTCATAGGCAGACCCATGCGCATAGGGCGCAGCATGCGGCCAGTATCGCCCAAAACACCGACAGCCTTCAACCCGCGGGCGGTGAGCGCAGGTAACGTCCTTCAGGAGCCTGGGCAGCGCGCAAGTGGGCGCCCCACCACCTTTCAAACAAAAAAGGCGGCCGAAGCCGCCTCATTTAGATGCTGCGCTAGTGAGCGCTTCGCTTACAGCGAGTAGTACATGTCGAATTCGACAGGGTGCACGGCCTGGCGGAAGCGCGTGACCTCGCCCATCTTGAGTTCAATGTACGCATCCACCATGGCGTCGCTGAAAACGCCGCCCTTGGTGAGGAAGGCACGATCTGCGTCCAGCGCTTCCAGCGCTTGATCCAGACTGTGACAGACCGTAGGCACCAGTTTGTCTTCTTCTGGCGGCAGATGGTAGAGATCTTTGGTGGCTGCTTCGCCAGGATGAATCTTGTTTTCCACGCCATCCAGACCCGCCATCAGAAGGGCTGCAAAGCCCAGGTAGGGGTTCATCAGCGGATCGGGGAAGCGCGCCTCCACACGGCGACCCTTGGGGTTGGCCACGTAAGGGATGCGAATGGAAGCGGAGCGATTCTTGGCCGAGTAAGCCAGTTTCACCGGTGCCTCGAAGTGCGGCACCAGGCGCTTGTAGCTGTTGGTTCCCGGGTTCGTGATCGCGTTCAGCGCGCGGGCGTGCTTGATGATGCCGCCGATGTAATACAGCGCAAAATCCGACAAGCCGGCATAGCCGTCGCCCGCAAACAGGTTCTTGCCGTCTTTCCAGACCGACTGGTGCACGTGCATGCCCGAGCCGTTGTCGCCCGCGTAGGGCTTGGGCATGAACGTGGCCGTCTTGCCATAGGCATTGGCCACGTTGTGCACCACGTACTTTTGCAGCTGCGTCCAGTCGGCCCGCTCTACAAGCGTACTGAAGCGTGTGCCAATCTCATTCTGGCCGGCGCCCGCCACCTCATGGTGGAACACTTCGACCGGAATACCGACTGATTCAAGGATGAGGGACATTTCAGCGCGCATATCGTGCGTGCTATCGACCGGAGGGACAGGAAAATAGCCGCCCTTGACTGTGGGGCGGTGACCCCGATTGCCGCCTTCGAGCTTGGCACCCGTGTTCCAGGGCGCTTCATACTCGTCGATTTCGACGCTGACATTGCCAGGCTCGTTGCTCCAGCGCACGCCATCGAAGATGAAAAACTCGGGCTCAGGACCGAAAAATGCCGTATCGCCCAGGCCCGACGCTTTGAGATAGGCCTCGGCACGCTTGCCAATGGAACGCGGATCGCGGTCATAGGCCTTGCCATCGCTGGGCTCGATCACGTCGCAGGTCATGATCAGCGTCGTCTCTTCAAAGAACGGATCGATATTGGCCGAACAGGGATCGGGAACCAACTGCATGTCCGACGCTTCGATGCCCTTCCAGCCAGCGATCGACGAACCATCAAACGCATGGCCAGACGCAAATTTTTCTTCATCAAAGTGCGATACGGGCACCGTGGTGTGGTGCTGTTTGCCACGGGTATCGGTGAAGCGGAAGTCAACAAACTTGACCTCGTTTTCCTTCACCATCTTCATCACGTCTGCAACGGTCTTGGCCATCCGAATCTCCTGGGTAATCACTGTTAAGAAAGGGGTTGGGTTCTGAAAAGCAGATTGCATGCCAGCGATGGCTCTCGCTGTGGTTGCGCAATCGTTCGCTGTCTTACCGATTCCATCAATGAGACGCACATTTTTGGTGCGCAATATCTCGTTCTCAGCTGTTCACATTTTTCGCACCATTTCAGGGCCTAAATCTGCATCAAATTGGTGCAATCCTTCAAGCAAATCCGCCCAGGCTGCAGGCACCAGATCACTCGGCCCTTTGACCCCGAGTTCGATATGGCGTCCGTGAACAGGGTGATCGACGCTGGGCAGGCTGAACACGCTCACGCCAGGATGCTGCCGTTCCAGGTTCTCCATCAAAGGGGTGAGCTGCGCTTCCTGGCTGTCAAAGACCACCACCGAATGCTCGGTCCTTGCCGCAAGATGAAACCAGCGCGCATAAAAAGTATCGAGCACCCATTGCACCATGGGCCAGGCCATGACCGGAAACCCTGGAACGAAATACACAGCCCCTGGCGTCAGCCGCCCCTTGCAGGCAAAGCCCGGGATCTTGTTGTACGGATTCGGAATGATGGAAGCGCCCTCGGGGAACACGCCCATGTTGAGACGATGGAGATTGTCGGAGCGCTCAGGCTCATACGATTCACCCCGCTCGCGCGCGCCTTCGCGCATGCGCTCTTCAATCAGTGCGCGGGCTTCTGCATGCAGCACCGCACTCACACCGAGCGCCTGTGCGGCACTCTGCCGGGTATGGTCATCGGGCGTGGCGCCGATGCCTCCCGTACAAAACACCACATCCCCCGAATCAAACGCACGCCGAAGCACGGCTGTGATGCGCGGAGCTTCGTCGCCTACGTACTCGGCCCAGCTCAACGCCAAGCCGCGCTCGCCAAGAATTTCAACGATTTTTGCAAGGTGCTTATCCGTGCGTTTGCCGGACAGAATTTCATCGCCAATGACGATCAGGCCAAATACGGGTGTCATTCAATGAGAGTGCCTGGTTCAAGGCGCTGTGGTAGCGGGTAAATCGGCGGTGCAGGCGTGGCAGTGGGCGGTTTGCCTTGCTCACGCAGCGCCTGGAGTGCGGCCAGACAATAGTGTGCAAACCAGAGCGACGAAAACGCAAAGACGAGCGTATAGATCCAGATACCCAATGGAATCAACACAACAAATGCTGCGGCAAATACGACCCCAGAGGCCCAAACGATCGCCGGTGCTGCGCCCAGGTAGCCGCTGATCAGACCTATGGCGAGAAGGGCCATGCGGTGCCGCTCCAGGATTTTGATTCGTTCCTCGCGATCGGCATGTTCGGCCAGGGCATCGAAGGCCATCACCCGGTAGGTCAGCCAACCCCAAATAACGGGCGGCAACACCAGCACCAGCGGCGGAACGAGCCACAAAGGCATGGATGCGAATATGGCAAGCAGCGCGACCAGCATGGACGACAACGACCAGAGAAGACTGCGAAAAAACGAAGCACCGCGCTTGCGCTCCAGCCCAGCAAAGCGCCGTTCGGCCACCAAGGCCACCAGCACGGGCGTCATCATGGTTGAAACGATCAGAAGCGACACGACCACCACCAATGGGACGACCGCGGCCAGAACAATCAGCGGCGCAACGACAGAAGGAATATCACCGGCGCCCCACTGGGAAAGCCAGTTCCAAAAACTCCCCATCAGGCCGGAAGTGTTGATCCACCCTACGACCGCTGTGACTGCGGGGGTCCAATAGAAATATCCCAGCAGCATGGCCACAAGGCCTACGATGAGCAAAGGAAGCAATGAGAGAAACAGGACGCGCGGACGCAGGCAATACGCTGCCGCGCGCCAGAACGAGTCGATCAAAAGCCCCATGCCCGAGAGCATACCTGCAGACATGGGCACATCACTTGCGTACGCTGAGCCCCAGAAACTGCCAAACGCAAAAAAAGCCGCTTGCTCGAAAACAGGCGGCTTGGAAACGATATGGCGGAGTGGACGGGACTCGAACCCGCGACCCCCGGCGTGACAGGCCGGTATTCTAACCAACTGAACTACCACTCCTGGCAGGCAGCTTTTGCTTGCCTGAACCGAAATTCAAACAAACCAAGCGCTACAACTTGGCGACCCCACGGGGATTCGAACCCCGGTACTCACCGTGAAAGGGTGATGTCCTAGGCCTCTAGACGATGGGGTCAAAACCTTGGAACGAACCGAAAAACTAACCTTTTGGTGGAGGTAAACGGGATCGAACCGATGACCTCTTGCATGCCATGCAAGCGCTCTCCCAGCTGAGCTATACCCCCAAAACCGCTGCAACAACTGCATTTCTGCAGCAATCACCTGAGCCTTGAATTATAGACAGCTTTTTTAGCGCTTTCTGAGGCGTGCAACAACTTTTTCACGCCCCAGCAGCTCAAGCAAAGCGTCCACCGAGGGTGTCTGCGCCGTGCCGGCCACCAGCACGCGGACCGGCATCGCCAGTTGCGGCATTTTCATTCCGAAATCGGCCAGTACTTTCTTGATGGCCACTGCAATTGCGGGCCGCTCCCAGGCGCATTCACCCAGCGCCTGTGCCAACGCATCCAGCGCCGGCGCCACGGCATCCGTCACATATTGCGCTCGCTCCTGCGTTGCTTCAGCAACCTCTTCTCCCAGCAATCGCTCGGCCCAGTCGGCCAGGGCCACGGTGGTGTCGCAACGGTCTTTGAACAAGGCGCAGAAGGCCTGCAACGGCGCCAGGTCGAGATGGCGCGTGCTGCGCTTGGTCAACTGCTCGGCCACCAACTTTGCAAGGGCCGAGTCTTCCATGGCCTTCATGTGCTGGGCATTCACCCAGCGCAATTTGGCTTCGTCAAACTGCGCCGCGCTGCGGCCAAGATGATCCAAATTGAACCAGTCTATGAACTGCTGCCGTGTGAAAATTTCGTCATCACCATGGCTCCAGCCCAGGCGTGCGAGATAGTTGATCATGGCGTCGGCCAGATATCCCTCGTCACGGTATTGCGTCACGGGCTTGGCGCCATTGCGCTTGCTCATTTTCTCGCCCTGCTCATTGAGTACGGTGGGCAAATGCGCATACACGGGCGGCAGCGCCCCGAGCGCAAGAAAGATATTGATCTGGCGCGGCGTGTTGTTGACGTGGTCATCGCCCCGAACCACATGCGTGATCGCCATGTCGATATCGTCCACTACTACACAGAAGTTGTAAGTGGGCGTACCGTCGGGCCGGGCAATCACCAAATCGTCCAACTCGTCGTTGCGGATTTCAATCCGTCCCTTGACCTTGTCATCCCAAGCCACCACACCGCCCTGCGGATTGCGAAAGCGCAACACCGGCTGCACACCCTGCGGCACCTCAGGCAGTTGTTTCCCTGGCTCCGGGCGCCACAGCCCGTTGTATCGGGGCTTTTCCTTGTTGGCCATTTGCTGCTCGCGCAGGGCATCGAGCTCTTGGACCGACATATAGCAGGGGTATACATGGCCACTGGCCTTGAGCTGTCCCAGCACCTCACGGTACCGGTCCATGCGCTGCATCTGGTAGAACGGCCCCTCGTCCGGGGTCATGCCCAGCCAATCGAGTCCTTCGAGAATCACACCCACCGCCGCCTGCGTGGAACGCTCGACGTCGGTGTCCTCAATGCGCAGGATGAAATCCCCGCCGGTGGAACGAGCAAAGGCCCAGGGATACAGAGCCGATCGGATATTTCCCAGATGGATGAAACCGGTGGGCGAAGGAGCAAATCGCGTACGCACGTGCGCCGCAGGAAAATTCATTTTCGGGTCGTTCATTGCAAGCTATCCAGGCCGCGCGCAAGGTCGGCCTTCAAATCGTCGATATGTTCCAGTCCGACGGCAAGACGGATCAGGCCTTGGCCAATGCCTGCAGCGCTGCGCTGCGCATCGGTCAAGCGACCATGCGAGGTGCTTGCCGGGTGGGTGATGGTGGTCTTGGTGTCGCCCAGGTTGGCTGTAATGCTGCAGATGCGGGTGCTATCGATCACATGAAAGGCGCTGGCACGCGCGGCTGCAGCGTCTTCGCCACCGACCACAAACGACACCACGGCGCCACCCAGACCCGATTGCTGGCGCATGGCCAGCCCATGCTGCGGATGCGAAGCCAGGCCAGGATAAAAGGTACGTGTCACGGCAGGGTGCGACTCAAGCCAGCTTGCGATTCCCAGCGCATTGGCGCTTTGCGCCTGCATGCGGATGGACAGGGTTTCAAGTCCCTTGAGCACCACCCAGGCATTGAAGGGCGAGAGGTTCATGCCAGCGCTGCGAATCAAGGGCGCGAGCTTTTCGTCAATCAGCGCATGCGGGCCGCAGACCGCGCCTGCCATTACGCGCCCCTGACCATCAAGAAACTTGGTGCCTGAATGGATCACCAGATCCGCTCCCATTTCTGCAGGGCGCTGCAGCGCTGGAGAGGCAAAGCAGTTGTCGACCGCCAGCAGCACGCCGGCCTCGCGCGCGATGTCCGCCAGCGCTCGAATGTCGCAAAGCTCTGTCAGCGGGTTGGTCGGCGTCTCGGCAAAGAGCAGACGCGTTTCCGGTCGAACGGCCGCACGCCAGGCCGCAACGTCGGTTTGCGGCACAAAACTCGATTGCACCCCAAAACGCGCCAGTTCACCCCCGATGAGCTTCATGGTGGAGCCGAACATCGACTGTGAGCACACCACATGGTCTCCGGCCTTGAGCAGCGCAAGGCACATCAGCAAGATGGCAGACATGCCGCTGGCCGTGGCAACCGCCGCTTGCGTGCGCTCCATCGCCGCCAGCCGCTGCTCGAAGCTCGTCACCGTAGGGTTGGCCGTGCGGGTATAGGTGTAACCCTCTTCCTCGCCGGCAAAGCGCCGCGCTGCGGTGGCGGCGTCGGGCTGTACGAAGCTGCTGCTCAGGTACAGCGCTTCAGAATGCTCGCCAAACTGGCTGCGCGGTACGGCCTGGCGCACCGCCAGGGTATCGGGGTGCAAACCGTTGCTATCGAATGCCGTCATGAAGCGCTTTCTTTCATTGCAGGCACTGCTTTAAGCGGCCGCTGCGTTAGGCAGTGCCAGACGCGAGGCGTCTTCTTCGTCTTCCGCCCCGCCCTTGCGACCCGCATTGAGGCGCGCAATATCCTCGGGCCCAATGTCGCCAGTCACATAAATACCATCGAAGCAGGAGGCATCGAAACCCGACAAAGCGGGGTTGCCTGCCCCCACGGCCTTTTTCATCGCGTCTACGTCCTGATAGATGAGCGCGTCGCAACCAATCAGGGCCCGCACCTCTTCGACCGTGCGGCCATGGGCCACCAGTTCATCGCTGGTGGGCATGTCGATTCCGTAGACGTTCGGGTAGCGCACCGGAGGCGCGGCACTCGCCAGATACACCTTGCGTGCGCCCGCCTCGCGGGCCATCTGCACGATCTCGCGGCTGGTGGTGCCGCGAACGATGGAGTCGTCCACGAGCAAGACGTTGCGTCCTTTGAACTCGCTGGCAATCACATTGAGCTTCTGGCGCACGGATTTCTTGCGTACTTCCTGCCCAGGCATGATGAAGGTGCGTCCCACGTAGCGGTTCTTGACGAAGCCTTCACGGTACGGCACACCCAGCAGGTGCGCCAACTGCGTGGCGCTGGGACGGCTCGACTCGGGAATCGGAATGATGACGTCGATGTCGCTGGGCGGCACCGTGGAAACCACCCGCTTGGCCAGTGAAGCGCCTAGATTGAGGCGGGCCTGATATACCGAAATACCGTCGAGGACCGAATCGGGCCGCGCCAGATACACATACTCGAACACGCAAGGAAAGTGTTGCGTTTTCTCGGCACACTGCTGCGCGCTGAGGTTTCCGGCCAGATCGACGAACAACGCCTCGCCGGGCGCCACGTCGCGTTGAAATTCGTGGCCAGTGCCCTCGATGGCCACCGACTCGCTGGCAAACACTACGGCCCCTTCGGCGCTGCGTCCCATCGACAGCGGGCGGATGCCATAGGGATCGCGAAACGCTACCAACCCGTGGCCTGCAATCAATGCAATCACCGCGTAGGAGCCGCGAACCCTCTTGTGCACCGCGCGGACCGCCTTGAAGACGTTGTCGGGTTGCAAGGGTACACCCCGTGTGGCGTGTTCCAGTTCATGTGCAAAGACGTTGAGCAGCACCTCCGAATCGCTGTCGGTATTGGTATGGCGGTGGTCCGTCGAAAACAGCTCAGCCCGCAGTACGTCCGCATTGGTCAGATTGCCGTTGTGCACCAGCACAATGCCAAACGGGGCGTTCACATAAAAGGGCTGCGCCTCCTCTTCGCTGAACGCGTTGCCAGCGGTAGGGTAGCGCACCTGACCCAGGCCCGAATTTCCAGGAAGCGCCCGCATATTGCGGGTGCGAAACACGTCGCGCACCATGCCCTTGGCCTTGTGCATAAAGAACTTTCGCTCTTCCTGCGTGACGATGCCGGCTGCATCCTGTCCACGGTGCTGCAAGAGCAGCAATGCGTCGTAGATCAGCTGGTTGACGGGAGCTCCACTGACGACACCGACGATTCCACACATAGCTCATTCCATCCGTTCGCAGGCCTTGGCCCGCATTGCGCACACTCGGCCAGCATGGCCAACCTCACACTTCCCGCATCTCATGCAGGCAACATTTTTGCGAACTGCTCCGGCAAAGCGGGGCGCAAATTCTGCAGCACCTGCGCAATGCGCGGCGCGCTTGCCGATTCCAGCCACCAAACCGCCTTCCCTATCGGTGTCAGTTGCGCCACTACACCCAGGACGAGCAGCAGTACGCCGGCCCGCACGACGCCAAAAACAGCGCCCAACACCCGATCTACCGGACGCAAACCCACCGCCTCAATCAGCTTCTTCGCCAGCCAAGCCACCAGGCTGCACGCAAACAAGGTCGCGACAAACACCCCAACGAAGCCGGCTGCGTACCGCACAGGCTCCGCCGAATCACCCAGGGGCAGCCAGCCAGCTACGTCCGCTGCGAACCACTGGGCAACAAAAAATGCTGCCACCCAGGCCAACAGGGACAAAACCTCATACACCAGACCGCGCCACGCACCCAACAGGAGCGACGCAAGGACCACGGTGAGCAAGATCCAGTCGAGGGCAGCCCATTGCAATGCGGGCACTTCGGGCATGTTGGGCAGCGCCGTAGTCACAGACTCAGGATGGAAGCCGGCAAGCCAAGGCCTTTGATCTTGGCGCTGGCCTTTTCCGCTTCGGCGCGCCCCTGGAAGGGGCCCACACGCACACGTGTTCGCTTGCCGTCTTTGGTTTCAACCACCTGGGTGTAGGTCGTCAAACCCGCACGCTCGAGCTTCTGTCGCGCCTCACGCACCTTGGATTCTTCGGAAAAAGCGCCCACCTGAACGATGAAACGCTCCCCTCCAGCCGCCACTGCGGCGGGCGAAGCCACTGCAGGTGTTTTGCCCGCCCTCCCTTCGAGCAAGGCACGTGCGCGCTCGGCTTCACTGAGCGACGCCACCGTGGGCGGCGTCGATGTGCTCGCCTCGGGCTTGGTATGAAGCGGCTGCGGGCGCGCCTCTACAAAAGCCGCAGGGGATGGTTCCTTGTGCGGCACAACCGCGGCAGCAGGTGCAGGCGCCTTCTCCTGAGGAAGCACGGCAACTTTTGGCTCGGGCTCACGCTTGACCACAGATTCCGCTGCGGCGGGAGCATCCACCGACGCCGATGGTGCCGGAACCACCAGCGGAGCCACCTTGTCGCGGTCCGGAATCTCAATGCGCGTATCGATCGGAATAGGACGTGGCTGCGTGTCAAAGACGAGCGGAAAACCCACCACCCCGACCAAGACCAGCAAGGCTGCGCCAATCAAGCGATGCCGGGCGCGTCGGCGCATGACCTCTACGGTTTCGCCGCGCACTGCCCGTGCAACCTTGGCAGGCTTGCCCTCTGCAACTTGTTGCCCGGGCCAGCGAATCTTGAAAAATGCCATGAATGGTTAGAAAACTAAGGCTTACTCGCGCCGCTTTTGCTGGTGCTCCAGCCAAGGTGCTTGGCCTGCAACTTCGGCGTGCCATGTTCAAGGACACCGCCTACCGTATAGAAAGAGCCAAAAACGACGATTCTATCAGCGGCACCCGCCGCGGCCACAGCCTCATCAAGCGCTTCCTGGGGCGTGGCGTGCAGGCTCACCGGGATGTCCTTTCGTCGGCTCAGACCGGCTGCTAGGCTTTCCCAGAGTTGTGCGAGATCGGCTGCGCTGGCAGCACGCGCAGTGGGCAAATCAGTGAAATACCAACGGTCCACCAAGGGGCCAATTCTCGCCAGCATGCCTTTGATGTCTTTGTCAGCCATGGCACCGAAAACCGCGTGCGTGGTCGGATGAAAGTGCATCGCGTCCAGGTTGGCCGTAAGCGCCGCGACGGCGTGCGGGTTGTGGGCCACGTCCAGTACCAGCACCGGCTCGCCAGGAACGATTTGGAAACGCCCGGCCAGCTCGACTATGCCAAGACCATTGCGAACCGCCTGCGCTGTCACTGGAACCCGATCGCGCAGCGCGTCAAGCGCTGCCAGTGCACCCGAGGCGTTGACCAGCTGGTTGGCACCGCGCAGTGCCGGATAGGCCATGCCGGCATAGCGACGGCCCCGACCAGCCCAGCTCCATTGCTGTTTGTCACCGGAAAAGTTGAAATCGTGGCCAAAACGCCAAAGGTCAGCGCCGATTTCCCGCGCATGGTCCACCACGCTCTGCGGCGGCATCGGGTCGCAGACGATGGCCGGGCGGCCGGTGCGCAGGATGCCCGCCTTCTCACGCCCGATGCTTTCGCGATCGTGGCCAAGGTACTCTGTGTGGTCGATGTCGATGCTGGTAATCACCGCGCAATCGGCGTCCACGATATTCGTCGCATCAAGCCGTCCACCCAACCCCACTTCCAGAATGGCGAGGTCCAGCTTGGCCAAGCTCATCAAGCGCAGGATGGCCAGGGTGGTGAATTCGAAGTAGCTAAGAGAAATTTCTTGGCCATTTTGGCACCTAGCGCTCTCTACAGCTTCAAAGTTTGCTATCAACTCAGAAGCATTCACCGATTCGCCATGGATGCGGCAACGCTCTTCGAAATGCGCCAGGTGCGGCGAGGTGTAAACGCCGGTGCGGTAACCCGCCTGGAGCGCCACCGCCTCGATCATGGCGCAGGTAGAGCCCTTGCCATTGGTTCCAGCGACGGTAATCACCGGACATTCGAAATGCAGATTGAGCCGCTCGGCCACGGCGCGCGCACGCTCCAGGCCCATATCGATCTGCTTTGGATGAATGCGCTCGCAGTGGGCGAGCCAATCCTGGAGGGTAATAAGTGGGGTTGCTGACATACGGGGCGCGATTGTCCTCCGAGTCACGGTTTGGGCCATGATGGGCCCATGAAAACCCCTGTGCTTTACGGCATCTCCAACTGTGACACCGTGCGCAAGGCGCGCGCCTGGCTGACCAGCCAGGACCTGCCCTACGATTTCCACGATTTCAAGAAGTCCGGCGTGCCGCAAGCCGCCTTGGAGCGCTGGCTGGAAGCGCTGGGCCACAAAGAACTCGTGAACCGAAGGGGAAGCACCTGGCGCCAGCTGGACGCTGCCGAACAAGCGGCCGTGAACTGCCATGCAACGGCGCTGACCTTGCTGCAGACACATCCCAGTGCAATCCGCCGACCCGTGGTCGAGTGGCCGAACGGCGATATCACTACGGGGTTTGCCTCCAGAGAATGGGAGCAGCGCATCGAAAACCCTCGAAGCGCCTGATTTCGCACACTTCTTTACGCAGATTTACGGCATATCGCTACGCCATTGTCAGGCTCTGGATAAACTTTCTCTTGGCTTGGCGCGTTGTACATGCGCTTTTGAAAGGGTTTCACCATGAAGAAGATTTTGTTGTTTTCCTTGATCGCCAGCGCCTCGGCAATGGCGGTGGCGCAGGAACGCGGACGGGTGCTGTCGGCCACGCCCATCATCGAGCAGGTGGCCGTGCCACGGCAGGTCTGTGGCAATGAGACGGTCTATACCGGTCCGCGCACCAGCGGTGGAGGCGCTGTGCTGGGGGCCATTGCAGGCGGTGCAGCCGGCAATGCGATCGGCAGGGGCAACGGGCGCGCAGCTGCCACGGCCTTAGGCGTGATTGGCGGTGCTGTACTGGGCAACCAAATCGAAGGCAACGGTCGCCCCGACTACCAGAACGTGCAGCGCTGCGGAGTCGAAACCACTTACGAAAACCGCACGGCTGGCTACGACGTGGTGTACGAGTACGCCGGCAGACGCTACAACACACGGACCCAGACCGATCCTGGACGCTACATCGCACTTCGCGTGCAACCAGAAGACCAGCGCGACTATCAGCGTGACTACCAGCGCTACGACGACGATGGCTACAGTGAACGCGGCCAGATCACCTCACCCTATGCCACGGCACCCCTGCCGCCCGTGGTGTCCCCCGGCGTCACGGTAATTGAGTATGGCTACGAAGGCCAACGCCCGTATTACCCCTATCCGCCACCGCGCCCCCATTGGCGCTAAGCTATTTCCGTGAAGGGCCCCGTCGGGCCCTTTTTCTTGGGGTGGGGCTGGAGCAGGCTACCCGTTCCCACCTGGCCTAAAATCGCCCGCTTCTGCTTCTGCCGGCGCCCCTGCCCGCCACTCCATGACCACCCAACAAATCCACGGCGTCTCCGTCGCCACCCAGGCCAATGTGTACTTCGATGGCAAGTGCGTCAGCCATGGCATCACGTTTCCGGATGGAACGAAGAAATCCGTCGGCGTGGTGCTGCCTGCAACGCTGTGCTTTGGCACCACCGCCGCAGAGGTCATGGAGTGCGTGGCCGGTTCCTGCGAATACAAGCTTGCAGGCTCTGCCGATTGGGCCCACTGCGGCCCCGGTCAGCAGTTCAGCGTACCGGGCAATAGCCAGTTCGACATTCGCGTCAGCGACGCCTTTCACTACATCTGCCACTACGGCTGAACCATGGCCACCATCCTCCAACACCTCCCGCTCGGCCAAAAGGTCGGCATTGCATTTTCCGGCGGCCTGGACACCAGCGCCGCCCTGCTGTGGATGAAGCAAAAGGGTGCTCTGCCCTATGCCTACACCGCCAATTTGGGCCAACCCGACGAAGCCGACTACGACGCCATTCCGCGCAAGGCCATGGAATACGGCGCAGAAAAGGCCCGCCTGATTGACTGCCGCACGCAACTGGCCCACGAAGGCATTGCCGCGCTGCAGTGCGGGGCCTTCCACATCAGCACCGGCGGCCTGACCTACTTCAACACCACGCCGCTGGGCCGGGCCGTCACCGGCACCATGCTGGTGTCCGCCATGAAGGAAGACGACGTCAACATCTGGGGCGACGGCAGCACCTACAAGGGCAATGACATTGAGCGCTTCTACCGCTATGGCCTGCTCACCAACCCCTCGCTCAAGATTTACAAGCCCTGGCTCGACCAGCTGTTCATCGACGAACTGGGCGGCCGCGCCGAAATGTCGGCCTTCATGACGCAGCACGGCTTTGGCTACAAGATGAGCGCCGAGAAGGCCTACAGCACCGACAGCAACATGCTGGGCGCCACGCACGAGGCCAAAGACCTGGAGTTTTTGAACAGCGGCATCCGCATCGTCAACCCCATCATGGGCGTGGCCTTCTGGAAAGAAGACGTTGCCATCAAGGCCGAAGAAGTGTCGGTACGGTTTGACGAAGGCCAGCCCGTGGCACTCAACGGCGTTGAATTCAACGACCCGGTGGAACTCATCCTGGAGGCCAACCGCATTGGCGGCCGCCACGGCCTGGGCATGAGCGACCAGATCGAGAATCGCATCATTGAAGCCAAGAGCCGCGGCATCTACGAGGCCCCCGGCCTGGCGCTGCTGCACATTGCTTACGAGCGCCTGGTGACCGGTATCCACAACGAAGACACCATTGAGCAGTACCGCATGAATGGTTTGAAACTCGGCCGCCTGCTCTACCAAGGCCGCTGGTTCGACCCGCAGGCCATCATGCTGCGCGAGACGGCCCAGCGCTGGGTGGCGCGCGCCGTCACCGGCACCGTGACGCTGGAATTGCGCCGCGGCAACGATTACTCACTGCTCAACACCGAGAGCCCCAACCTCACCTACCACCCCGAGCGCCTGTCGATGGAAAAGGTGGAAGACGCACCCTTCTCGCCGCAGGACCGCATCGGCCAGCTCACCATGCGCAACCTCGACATCGTGGACACGCGCGGCAAACTGGGTATTTATGCCCAGGCGGGCCTGCTCACGCTGGGCCAAGGCTCGCCTCTGCCTCAGCTGTCCAACAACGAGCCGAAATAAAAGCCTGCCCGTACGGGGCCTGAGACGCCCGGAAAAGACGGTAGCAGCGCAACGCGCATTCGAGGCAAAACGGCGCGATTGCGCTGCGGCTTCTTTCGCCTGCCGCACAATGCTGCATGCAAAGCAATTTCATCGCCAATGAAGCGCGGCCCTCGCTCAGTGGGCGTACGCTGGATATCATTGATCCCTCGGACGGCCAGGTCTTTGACCGATTGCAGCGCAGCAACACCGAAGACATGGACGGCGCCGTACGCGCCGCGCGACACAGCTTCGAGACCCTATGGCGCCCCATGGCGGCAGCCGACAGGGGGCGACTGCTGATGCGCCTTTCCAGTGCCGTTACCGAACATGCCATCGAACTGGCCGCACTGGAGCAGCGCGATTGCGGTAAACCCACCCGCCAGGCGCGCGCCGACGCACTGGCCCTGGCGCGCTATTTCGAGTTTTATGCCGGCGCCTGCGACAAACTGCACGGCGAAACGCTGCCCTATCAGGAAGGTACCAGCGTGCTCACTTGGCGTGAGCCCCACGGCGTCACCGGTCATGTGATTCCGTGGAACTACCCCATGCAGATTTTTGGCCGCAGCGTGGGTGGCTCGCTGGCGGCGGGAAACACCTGCGTAGTCAAGCCCGCGGAAGACGCCTGTCTGTCGGTGCTGCGCGTTGCGCAACTGGCGGCTGAAGTCGGTTTTCCGCCCGGCGCGATCAACATCGTGACAGGCTATGGGCACGAGGTGGGCGACGCGCTGGCACGCCACGCCGGCATCGACCACATCAGCTTCACCGGCAGCCCCAGCGTGGGCACGCTGATCGCCCAGGCCGCAGCCGAACGCCACTGCCCGGTAACGTTGGAACTGGGCGGCAAGAGCCCGCAGATCGTTTTCGCCGATGCCGACCTGGACGCTGCGCTGCCAGCCATCGTGAACGCCATCGTACAAAACGCCGGCCAGACCTGCTCGGCGGGCTCGCGCCTGCTGGTCGAACGCAGCCTCTATGAGCCCTTACTGGAACGCCTGGGCGCTCTTTTTTCCAAGCTGCACGCCGGACCGGCTGCCTTGGATCTGGATGTCGGCCCATTGATCCGCGCGACGCAAAAAGAGCGCGTGCTGGACTTTTTGGCACAAGCCGAAGCAGCCGGTATTGCCACTGTGGCACGGGGCAGCGTGGTACCTGAAGCCCCTGCCAACGGTTTTTACGTCGCCCCGGTCCTGCTGCGCGACGTGCCCGCAGACCACCGTCTGGCCCAAGAAGAAATCTTTGGCCCGGTGCTCAGTGCCATGCCGTTTGACGACGAAGACCATGCCGTAAAACTGGCCAACGGCACCGCGTTCGGTCTGGTGGCCGGAGTGTGGACACGCGATGGCGCAAGGCAGATGCGCATGGCGCGGCGACTCCAATGCGGCCAGGTGTTTATCAACAACTACGGCGCAGGCGGCGGCGTCGAGCTGCCGTTTGGCGGCGTCAAATCATCGGGATACGGCCGCGAAAAGGGCTTTGAAGCGCTCTACGGTTTCACCACGCTCAAAACTGTGGCCATTCGCCACGGCTGAAGTCTTTCAGCCGAGCACTTGCTTCAACGCTGCGTCGTACAAGCCAGTGAGCCGGTCGGTGACTTCCAGCAGGCGCTCGCTGGTGGTGGCGATGTCTGCGAGGCCGCGCGCATCCGCCTTGCGCTGCAGCGCCGAACTGAAAAATACCCATTGGCTGTCGCCCAGCGCGAGCTCGTCGCGAATCGCCGGCGTGGAAAGCGGCGCAGCCGCGAGTGTGGCCATGGCCTTGCGGAATTCGTCGGCATCGCTCAGCAATTGCTCGCGTGGGCCCTTTGCGTCGCTGCCGGCCGCCACGAGAAAGTAGTTCTTGGCCAAGCGCTGGGAGAGTGCGCGCTGACGGCCCGCAATGTTCACCAGCTTGGCGGTAGAGGCCTTGGACGACTTTTCGAACGCTTCGGTAGCGGTGTTGGCAATGACCAGCATGCGGTCGGCCTGCGCCGCCACGGCCGCCACCGATTGCGCGGTGGGCGGCATGATGAGCAGGGCTTCGAGTCCATCCGCCGACTTGTGCACTTCGTCCACCTGGCGTGCCAGCTCGGCCGGCCAGGGCACGCTGGCCAGATCGTCAAAGCCCGAGCGCACCAGCTTTTTTGCCAACGCCATGACACTTGCCGCCTGGTCTGGCAAGACGCCCAAGTGCATTTGTACGTAGGCCTTGGCCATGCGCTGCGACAGGGCGCGGTAGCGGGCAATGCGGTTGATGGCCGTGGAGACCGCAATTTGCGCCTGTGCGGCGCCCATGGCGGGCAGCAGCAGCGCCGCGGCAAGGGTTTGGACCACGGCGCGGCGGGTTGCTGCGCGCGGACGACGACAAGAGGAATACGAGATCACGACAAGCTCCATGGCCCGGCTTGGGCCGAAGCGACATTTTGCTGCAGTGCACACACGACAAATTGACGCGCATCAAGAAGCCGCCGCATGCAGCATTTGCACCACAAGCAATATTCCCCGCGCCAGAATAGACCCTCCCCCGCCCCCAATCTTCGCAACCCATTGCACAAGGATCCGCCATGCGTCTCGCCGCCAAATCCATCATCGTCACAGGCGCCGGCAGCGGCATTGGGGAGGGCATTGCGCTGCGCCTGGCGGCCGAGGGCGCGCGCGTCATCGTCAATGACATCCACCCCGCCGCAGGTGAGCGCGTCGCACAGGCGATTCGCGATGCGGGTGGCCAGGGGCGGTTCTTTTGCGCTGACGTCACGCGCTCCAGCGACGTGCAAGCCCTGGTGGCTCAGGCCGTTGCGCAGCATGGCCGCCTGGACGTGGTGGTCAACAACGCCGGCTGGACCCACCGCAACCGTCCGATGCTGGAAGTGAGCGAGGAGGAGTTCGACAAGGTCTACGCCATCAACGTCAAAAGCATCTACCTCTCGGCCATCCACGCCGTGCCTGCCATGCGCGCCAACCCTGGGGGCGGCAGCGGCAACTTTATCAACATCGCCTCCACCGCCGGCATCCGCCCGCGTCCGGGCCTGACCTGGTACAACGGATCGAAGGGCGCGGTGATCACCACCAGCAAATCCATGGCCGCCGAACTCGGCCCCGAGAACATTCGCGTCAATTGCATCAACCCCGTCTTCAACCCCGACACCGGCTTGGCGGCCGAATTTGCCGGCGGGCCGCTAGACGAAGCGCGCCGCGCCAAATTTCTGGCCTCCATTCCGATGGGCCGCTTTTCGACGGCCCTGGATGTCGCCAATGCCGCGCTGTACCTGGCCAGCGACGAGGCGGCGTTTGTCAGCGGCGTGTGTATCGAGGTGGATGGCGGGCGCTGCGTGTAGCCACTTTCCCGGCTGCTGCCATACCCACGGCCAGCGGGTGGTAAGCAGCCCTCGGCATAATCGACTGCATGCCTGAACGCGTGATTCCTCTCGTCGATGCCAGGGTGGCCGCACTGCCCCTGCCGGCAGGGCCTGCCGTAACCGAGGTGGGGCGCGTGACCGACACCCTGGGCCGGCCGCTGCGCGACTTGCGCATCAGCGTCACGGACCGTTGCAACTTTCGCTGCAACTACTGCATGCCCAAGGAAGTGTTCGACAAGGAACACGCTTACCTGCCGCACAGCGCCCTGCTCACGTTTGAAGAAATCACCCGACTCGCACGGGTGTTCCTGGCGCATGGCGTGCGCAAAATTCGCCTCACAGGCGGTGAGCCGCTGCTGCGAAAAAACCTGGAAGAACTGGTGGCGCAACTGGCGGCGCTGCGCACCGTCGACGGGCGGGCGCCGGAGCTCACACTCACCACCAACGGCTCGCTACTGGCGCGCAAGGCACAAGTGCTGAAAGATGCGGGCCTCAGCCGCGTAACGGTCAGCCTCGACGGCCTGGACGATGCGGTTTTCCGGCGCATGAATGACGTGGATTTTCCGGTGGCCGACGTCCTGGCCGGCATCGAGGCGGCGCAGACCGCGGGCTTGGCAGGCACCAAGGTGAACATGGTGGTCAAGCGCGGCACCAACGAGCACGAAATTCTGCCCATGGCGCAACATTTTCGCGGCACCGGCATCACGCTGCGCTTCATTGAATACATGGACGTGGGCGCCACCAATGGTTGGCGGATGGACGAGGTGCTGCCGTCCCGCGAGCTCATTGCGCGCCTGCGCGCCGCGCTACCGCTGGTACAGCTCGATCCCAGCGCGCCGGGCGAGACGGCTGAGCGCTGGGGCTATGCGAACGCGGCGGGCCAGTTCGAGCCGGCGCTGGGCGAGGTGGGGGTGATCAGCAGCGTGACGCAGGCGTTTTGCGGCAGCTGCAACCGTGCACGCCTATCCACCGAGGGGCGAATGTACCTGTGCCTTTTTGCCGGCCAGGGCTACGATCTACGCGCCCTGGTGCGCGGCGGCGCCAACGACGAAGCCTTGCGTGACGCCGTTGCAGGAATTTGGCAGGGCCGCGCAGACCGCTATTCCGAACTGCGCGCCAGCCTGCCTGCCGAAGCGGGCGACGCGAGTGCGCAACCGCGGCGCATCGAGATGAGCTACATCGGCGGATGACGCACATCCGGCCTTCTCTTTTCACCCGGCGTCCCAAGGGCCGCATGCGGGCCAAGGGACCGCAGGGGTATCTCCTTGATTGATTCCCAGGACATCACCGGCCTGGTGCTGGCTGGAGGGCGCGGCTCGCGCATGGGCGGAGTGGACAAAGGCTTGCAAGCGTTTCGCGGCGTACCGCTGGCGCTGCACACCTTGCTGCGTCTGCAAAGGCAGGTGGGCGCCGTCGTGGTCAACGCCAACCGCAATCTTGTAACCTACGAATCGTTTGGCTTCCCCGTCTGGCCCGACGCCGACAGCGACTACGCCGGCCCGCTGTCCGGCTTTCTTACCGGGCTGGAGCGCTGTGAAACCCCGTGGCTGGTCACCGTACCTTGCGACACACCGCTGTTCCCGCAAGACCTGATCCGCCGCCTGGCCGATGCCGCCGAGCGCGAGCAGGCCCACATCGCCATCGCCGCAGCACCTGAAACCAGCGACGACGGCAGCACACGCCTGCGCGCGCAGCCCGTGTTCTGTCTGCTGCGCGTGGAATTGCTCGAAAGCCTGTTGCGCTTCACCCAGTCAGGCGGGCGCAAAATCCATACATGGACCGGCCAGCAATGCTGCGCCCTGGCAGCGTTTGATGCACTTGGCGACGAACCCAGCGCCTTCATCAACGCCAACACCCTGGCCGAGCTGCAAGCACTGGAATCGCGCGACCTGCCCTGAAACCATCCCCTTTTCGCATGAAATCCATCGCCGAGATCGCCGCCAGCCTGCAGGACTATGACCCGCAGGCCCTTCATGCCGCACAGGTGACGGCGTTTCTGGAGCAGTTGGTGCAGCCGGTGCAAGACTGCGAAACCGTAGAGCTGCACGCCGCGCTCGGACGCGTCCTGGCGAACGATGTGGTCTCGCCCATCAGCGTGCCCCCGCACGACAACTCGGCCATGGACGGCTACGCCTTGGATGGCGCGCAACTGAAGGCAGGCGAAACACTGCGCCTGCGCGTCGTTGGTACGCCGGCCTTTGCGGGTGCTGCCTGGCGCGGCGCCGTGGCGGCGGGCGAGTGCGTGCGCATCATGACCGGCGCCATCATGCCGGCCGGGCTCGATACCGTGGTGCCCCAAGAGCTCACGCAGGCCGAGGGCGAATTCATTCGCATCGCGCCCGATGTGCTGCGTGCGGGTGACAACAGGCGCTTTGCCGGTGAAGACCTGATGCGCGGCGCTGTAGCGCTGGCGGCCGGCGAACCCATCACCCCGGCTGCGCTGGGCCTGCTCGCAAGCCTGGGGCTGCCGCGCGCCACCGTGCGGCGGCGGCTTCGCGTGGCCGTGTTTTCTACCGGCGACGAAATCCTGCGTCTGGGCGAAGCGCCGCGCGAGGGCGCCGTGTACGACAGCAATCGCTACACCCTGCTTGGCCTGCTCACCCGCCTGGACGTGGAACTGATCGATCTGGGCGTGGTGCCCGACGAACCCACGCGTTTGCGCGCCGCCTTTGCGAGCGCCGCCGCTCAGGCCGACGCCGTGATCACGAGCGGCGGCGTCAGCGTGGGTGAGGCGGACCACACGCGCAGCATGATGCGCGAACTGGGTGACGTGGCCTTCTGGCGCATTGCCATGCGGCCCGGCCGGCCCATGGCTGTAGGACGCATTGCCCGCGACAAATTATGGACAAAATTGGCTTCTAGCGCTTATTCTGTAAGTGTTTCAAGCTCTCAATATAAGAGCAAAAAACTCACCGGGGAGGCAATCCTCTTTGGCCTGCCCGGCAATCCCGTGGCAGTCATGGTGACCTTTCTGGCCTTTGTCCGCCCCGCCCTGCTGCGCATGATGGGCTGCACCCGCGCAGCCCCACCGCTGCTGCGCGCGCGCAGCGCGGAGTCCATCCGCAAAAAACCCGGTCGCACCGAATACCAGCGCGGCCTGGTCCGCACCGGGGCCGATGGCCAGCTGGAAGTGCGCATCACCGGCAATCAGGGCTCGGGCGTGCTCAGCTCCATGGTGCAGGCCAACGGCCTGATCGTGCTGCCGCACGACGGCGGCAATGTGGCCGCGGGCGACGTGGTCGAGGTGATGGTGTTTGACGGCGTGATGTGAATCCTCTGCCGCCACCACGGGCGATCGTCGGACAGTAGCGCGTAGTTGAGCGCACCGGTCCCGAAAGCTCCGCCGGCGTGGGAGCCGCCCGAGTGCCACAGATCGCGGCCCGCTCCGACAGTGCAGCAGCGGAGATTGGGCTAGCCTCTGGTGCAGTCTTTTCCGCAGGAGCCAGACATGCCATTCACCAAAACACACCTCGCCACCGAACCCAGCCGCGCCGAAATCGAGGCTCTGACCGAACCCACCGTATTGGAATTTGGCACGCCCTGGTGTGGCCACTGCCAGGCGGCGCAGCCGCTGATCGAGCAGGCACTGCAAAACTGCCCCAAGATCGCGCACACCAAGGTGGAAGATGGCAAGGGCCGACCGCTGGGCCGCAGCTACGGTGTGAAGCTTTGGCCTACGCTGGTGTTTCTGCGCGCGGGCCAGGAGGTCGCCCGCCTGGTGCGGCCCCAGTCGGTCCAGGCCATTGAAGAAGCGCTGGACCAGATCGCCGACTGAGCCACAAACTTGACACGGCTCAAGATGAAAGGCCTTCCACATCCCTAATATAACCACTTTATAAAAGAGGTTATATCCATGCATTGCCGCCGTCTCCTTTTTTGCACCGCTTTCGTTTTGGGCCTGTCGGGGGGTGCGCAAGCCCAAACTGCGAAAGCTCGGGCGACTGCAGGGGTCGATCTCGCCGCGCGGTTTGCCCAGGCCGAAGCGGACCCGCAACTCGCCCAGACGCTGCTCACCACGGGTCGAAAGGTGGCCGCCGTGTGCGCCAACTGCCACGGCGAAGGGGGCAATAGCGCCAAACCGTCGATCCCCAACCTGGCAGGTCAGAACCCTGCCTACCTGCTGGAGCAGCTGCGCCAGTTTGCCAACGGGAGCCGGCGCAACATGTTTATGGAAGGCGTCATCCGTGCCCTGGAAAGCGACGAGAAGATCGGCATAGTGCTTTTCTATTCAGCGCAGACTGTCGTGCCCCAGCCGCCGGCCGAGGCGAGCCTGGCGGCCCATGGCAAGGACTATTTCAGCAAAATCTGCTTTCGCTGCCATGGAGTCGACGGGCGTGGCAACCAGCAGATTGCGCGCATTGCGGGCCAGCAGCCCGAGTACTTGCGCACCACGCTAACCCGCTACCGCGATGGCAAAAGCCCGCGCGCCAATTCGGTGATGGCGCCCAACACGCGCCAGATGAGCAATGCAGACATCGAAGCCGTGGTGGCTTATGTCAGCGCCATACGCTGATCCGAAAAACACCGCTTGAATTGGAGTCAGAGGAGTCCGCTCGCGGTTCGATTGCGCGGCAGCAGGCAGATCATCGGCAGCCCAGCGCCTGCTCCACACCACGGTTGGCCAGTGCGTCAGCGTGCTCATTGCCCGGATCACCCGAATGCCCTTTGACCCAGCGCCAGTCAATGCGGTGCCCGGCTCCGCTGACCAGCGCGTCGAGCCGCTGCCAGAGCTCGACGTTTTTCACCGGTTGCTTGGCCGCGGTGCGCCAGCCGCGCGCCTTCCAACCATGGATCCACTCAGTGATGCCCTTGCGGACGTATTCGCTATCGAGATACAGCACCACCGCGCACGGGCGCTTGAGCGCGGCCAGCGCCTCGATCACCGCCATCAGTTCCATGCGGTTGTTGGTAGTGGCCAGCTCGCCCCCATACAGTTCCTTTTCCGTTGCGCCAGAACGCAGCACAGCGCCCCAGCCGCCGGGACCGGGGTTGCCCTTGCAGGCTCCATCGGTGTAAATCACGATCTCGTTCACTCAGTCTTTCCAGTCGGTTGAAATTTGGGCCACGATGCGGTTGGCCACGGGCACCTGGGATCGCGCGCGCTGCGCGCCCGTGCGCCAGGCGGGTTCCAGCAGGCGCATGCCTGCCACGCGCTTGACGGCCACCGCGAAGTACGCGGCGCCAAAAATGGGCCAGCAGCGCGCACCCACCGGGTCCATCCAGGCAAAGCGATTGAGCCAGCCTTCGCTGCGCACCGCAGGACGATAGCACCCGAAATCCAGAGATTCGAGCTCCAGGCCCAGCAGCCGAAGCCAGTCGCGCAGCCGCCAATGGCCGATGACTTCCCCTCCGTCGGGCAGAAACAACCTGCCATGGCCAAAACGCTGGCACATGCGTGCCCTGCCCTGGCGCAGCGCCCACAGGCTCACAGGGTTCAGGCCGCTGATCACCAAACGCCCCTCAGGCACCAGCACACGCGCCGCCTCGCGCAGCGCGGCGTGCGGGTCCTGGCTCAGTTCCAGCGTATGGGGCAGCAGCAGCAGATCGATGCTGCTTTCAGGGAAAGGCAGCGCCACCGGGTCGGCCAGCAGCTCAGGCGGCGCGCCAACGCCCAGCAGCGCCGGATAGGCCACAGCCCGCCAGCGGTGCGGCATGCGGTTGGCACGCAAGCCGTCGAGCAAGGGCATTCCCAATTGCAGGCCGTGGTAGCCAAAGGCATCCACCACCGCCTCGTCATAGCGCGCTTGCTCCCATTCCAGCAGGTAACGGCCGGGCGGCGAGTCAAACCACTGGTGCAAACCTATAATTTGTGCGGTCATGAAGTTATTAGCAGTCCCCGCGTTCTCCGACAACTACCTGTGGCTACTGCACGACACGCGCCAGGCCATCGTGGTGGACCCTGGGCAGGCAGCGCCGATTCTGGAATGCCTGCAGGTGCACCGGCTGGCGTTGCAAACCATTCTAGTCACCCACCACCACCCCGATCATGTCGGTGGCGTTGCGCAGTTGCGCGAAGCCACGGGTGCGTGCGTGGTGGGCCCGGCCAACGAACGCATTCCCGAACCCTTTGAGCCGCTGCGCCAGGACGATATCGTCAATGCCCTCGGACTGCGGTTTTCCGTCATCGACGTGCCTGGCCACACTGCGGGTCATATTGCGTATTACGCCGAGTGCCCGGATGCAGCCCCGCTGCTTTTTTGCGGCGACACGCTGTTTTCCGGAGGCTGTGGCCGGCTGTTTGAAGGCACGCCAGCGCAGATGCTGGCCTCGCTGGACCGCCTGGCCACCCTGCCCGGCGACACCCGCGTGTGCTGCGCCCACGAATACACGCTCTCCAACCTGCGTTTTGCCCGTGCGGTTGAGCCCCAGAACACCGCGCTGCACGCGTACAGTGCGGCCTGTGAAAAGCTGCGCGCACAGGGCGTGCCAACGCTGCCTTCGACCATCGCGCAGGAGCGCGCAATCAATCCTTTTTTGCGCAGCCGCGAACGCTCGGTCGTTGCCAGCGTGATCGCTCATGCGCCCGACACCAACCCACGCGACGAGACCGCTGTCTTTGCAGCCCTTCGCGAATGGAAGAACACATTTTGATGAAATTTCTGAAATGGGCCTGCTTGGTCGGCGCGCTGGCGCTCAGCGGCTGCGCAAGCCAGGTTGGCACTCCGTCCCCGGCAACCGACACGCAGCCTGCCACAACAACCGCCTCCGAACCACACACGCCGCTGTATCCGCAGGGGCCTCTGCAGCCCATAGCCGCCGCCCAGACCGGTGCCCACACCGTTGCACCGTTGTTTGCGCCCACGGATCTGTGGGACCGCATTCGCCGAGGCTTCGCCATGCCCGACCTGGAAGGCGATCTGGTGCGCGACCGAGAGCAGTGGTACGCCAGCCGACCCGACTATATGCAGCGCATGACCGAGCGCTCGCGCAAATACCTGTTTCACATTGTCGAGGAGCTGGAGCGCCGGGGCATGCCGACCGAGCTGGCGCTGCTGCCTTATATCGAGAGCGCATTCAACCCGCAGGCCGTGTCGTCGGCCAAAGCCGCCGGCATGTGGCAGTTCATGCCCGCCACGGGGGATTATTTCGAGCTCAAGCAGAACGCGTTCCGCGACGACCGGCGCGACGTGCTGGCTTCGACGCGCGCCGCACTCGACTATCTGCAGAAGCTCTACAACATGTTCGGCGACTGGCACCTGGCGCTGGCGGCCTACAACTGGGGCGAGGGCAGCGTGGGCCGCGCCATGGCACGCAACCAAAAAGCGGGGTTGCCCACGGGCTACAACGACCTCACCATGCCCGCAGAGACGCGGCTCTATGTGCCCAAACTGCAAGCGGTGAAAAACATTGTGGCCAATCCCAAGCGCTTTGCCGCCGAATTGCCGCTGATCGAAAACCATCCCTACTTCGAAACGGTAGACATCTCGCGCGACATCGACGTGGCGCTCGCAGCACGGTTTGCCGGCGTGCGCGAGGAAGATTTCAAGGAGCTGAACCCGTCACTGCACCGCCCGGTGATTCTGGCGGCCGGCACGCCACAGATCCTGCTGCCCTGGGACAACGCCAAGGCGTTTGATCGCAACTTTCAGGCCTACACCCAGGGCCAGTACGCCAGCTGGACAGTGTGGACCCTTCCCTCCACCATGAGCGTGTCTGACGCGGCGCGTACCAGTGGCATGGACGAGCGCGATTTGCGCAGCGTCAACGGTATTCCACCGCACATGCGCATCAAAGCGGGCTCAGCGCTGCTGGTACCGCGTTCCACTACCACCCGCGCCGACGTCGTCTCCAAGGTTGCGGACAACGGCCAGATCGCGTTCACTCCCGATGTTGTGACACGGCGCACCACGGTCAAGGCGGGTCGCCGCGACAGCGTCACCAGCATTGCCCGGCGCTTCCACGTCACCACGGCCGACGTAGCGGCGTGGAACGACGTGAAATCCGGTGCAAGCTTTGCTGCGGGGACCAGCATCGTGCTGTACCTGCCTGTGCGCACTTCGAGCGCCATAAGCGAATCGCGTGCGAGCCCTGGCAAACGCGCGGCGGGCAAGTCAGCCAAACACTCGCGCGGTGGCAAGCCCTCGAAAGCAAAACGCAAGTAGCCTACCCGCAAGCCGCCCCAACAGGCGCTAAGGTGCCCGCCTAAAAGTGCAGCTGGTGCACGCCGATCAGCCCCAGCACCCCAATCACGATCAGGTAAATCGCGACGATGGTGCTGAGCAGCCTGGGGAACACCAGGATCAGGATGCCGGCCAGCAAAGCGACCAATGGGCCGACGCTGAGATTGATATTCATGGTGGAACTCCCGCCAAAAGATGAGCGTTCAGCGAAAACCGCTGAACAAAATGGCAATATTGACGAGCAAAGCCAAGCCCCACACCAGACTGCGCGCCGTGGCCTTGTCGCCGACATACAGCCCGATGTAGAGCACGCGCAACGCAACGAAAGCGACCGCAAGCCAGTCGAGACGGCTTTGCGGCGCGCCCAACTGGTGCGCAATGATCACTGCACCGATAAAAAACGGCAATGCCTCGAAACCGTTGGCCTGCGCCGCATTGGCACGGGCAGACTCGCCTTCCTGCCGGGCCAGCCAGGCACGCGGATTGTGGTTGTCGTAACCCCCGTCAGCGCGCCGCTTGCCCACCCCGCTGCGCTTGGCAAGCAGCCCACAGAGAAACGGCAGCAGGGCGGCAACGAGCACGCACCAGTAAGCAAGGGTGAACGCAGGAAGTGAAGAGGGGTTCATGGATGGGAGCGGCCAAAGCCGAACGTTTCAAATAGATCGGCGCATTGTGCCGCCTTCAGTAACGACCCACCGAGTCCCGGCTATCCCGCTGACTCAGCGCCGATCGGCCAGCGCGTGGGCAATGGTGCCCAAGTCCACGAATTCAAGCTCACTGCCCACAGGCACGCCGCGCGCCAGGCGCGTCACCGTCAAGCCGTCACGCCGGAGCGCTTCGCTCACGACATGGGCCGTGGCCTCGCCCTCGGCCGTGAAGTTGGTGGCCAGAATCACTTCTTGAACCACGCCATCGCGCGCGCGATCCAGCAGGGCCTGGATACCAATGTCGGCCGGCCCAATGCCATCGAGCGGGCTGAGCCGCCCCATCAACACAAAATACAGCCCGCGAAACGCGCCGGTGCGCTCCAGCGCCGCCTGGTCCGCCGGCGTCTCCACCACACACAGCCGCGTCGCATCGCGCGCCGGGTCCAGGCACACGGCGCAAACATCGGCTTCGGTGAAGGTGTGGCACCGCACGCAGTGGTGCACCTGCTCCACCGCCAGCGCCAGCGCCCGCGACAAGGCCTGCGCCCCATCGCGATCGTGCTGCAGCAAATGAAACGCCATGCGCGCCGCAGACTTCGCCCCCACGCCCGGGAGACGGCGCAGCGCCTGGATCAAAAGCTCAAGAGATTGGGTGGCGGCCATCAAAAAAATTTGGATGTTTCACGGTATTTCCGCCCAGCCCTCAAGGGCGTAGCGGGCGGGATGAGCTGCTAGGCGGACGGAGCGCAGGAACCGGAACGTACTTCCTGTACGTGAGGATTCCCCGACGGGCACCGCAACAACGCAGATCGCCCGCCCGGTAGCCAGTGAACTAAAAAGGGAACTTCATGCCGGGGGGGAGGCCTGCCGTCAGCTTTCCCATCTTCTCCTGCGACGTATCTTCCGCCTTGCGCACCGCTGC
>JBATPF010000086.1:0-4333 GCA_049291355.1 Giesbergeria sp. | reverse complement strand
CGGCCATACGCACGGCAATACCAAAACCGACCTGCGGCAGGATCACGCTTTGCGGGCCGTCCACGACGGCGGAATGGATCTCGACACCTCGATTGATGGGTCCCGGATGCATGACGATGGCGTCCGGCTTGGCCAGCCGCATGCGCTCGGGCGTGACACCAAAGCTCTTGAAATATTCCTGGCTCGACGGCAGCAGCGCGCCGCTCATGCGTTCGTTCTGCAGTCGCAGGGTGATGACGACGTCGGCATCCTTGAGCCCTTCTTCCAGGGTATGACAGACGCGCACGCCCATGGGCGCCATGTCGGCGGGCACCAGGGTGCGTGGGCCGACGACGCGCACTTCCGGGCAGCCCAGCGTGGTGAGGCCATGGATGTCCGAGCGAGCCACCCGCGAGTGCAGCACGTCGCCCACGATGGCGACGGTGAGATTGGAAAAATCCTTCTTGAAATGCCGAATGGTCAGCATGTCGAGCAGGCCTTGCGTGGGGTGCGAATGGCGCCCGTCGCCGGCATTGATCACATGCACATGCGGCGCCACATGTTGCGCGATCAGATAGGGCGCGCCCGACTCGCTGTGCCGCACCACAAACAGGTCCGCGGCCATGGCCGAGAGATTGGCGATGGTATCGAGCAAGGATTCGCCCTTGCTGGCGGAAGAACGCGCAATGTCAAGGTTGAATACATCGGCCGACAGGCGCTTGGCGGCAATCTCGAACGTGGTGCGGGTGCGCGTGCTGTTTTCGAAAAACAGGTTGAAAACACTCTTGCCACGCAGCAGCGGTACCTTTTTGACCTCTCGGTCGTTGACCGACACAAAGGTCGTGGCCGTATCAAGAATGTGCGTGACGATATCGCGCGGCAAACCCTCAACGGAGAGCAGATGGATCAGCTCGCCGTTGCGGTTGAGTTGGGGGTTGCGCTGGTTCAGCACGGCTCGGCCTCCCGCAGTTCAAATACAAAGCCGCCTGCGCCCGCCTGCGCCAAGGCCAGGGCCTGTGATGGCGGCAGCGTGACGCGGGCCGCAGCGAAATCGGCTTGCACGGGCAGCTCGCGCCCGCCCCGGTCCACCAGCACGGCCAGCCGCACCCGCGCCGGCCTGCCGTAGTCGTAGAGCTCGTTGAGCACAGCGCGCACGGTGCGGCCGGTGTAGAGCACGTCGTCCAGCAGAAGGATGTCGGCTCCGTTCACATCAAAAGGCAGGCGCGTCTGGGTGCTGGCAGCCAAGCCGCGTTGGGCGAAGTCGTCGCGGTGCATGCTCGACGAGAGAATGCCGGCGTCGCCTGCGAGGCCGAGATCGCGCTGCAGGCGCTCGGCCAGCCAGGCGCCGCCCGAGGCAATGCCGGCCAGTTGCGTATCGGAGCGCCGAAGTGAGCGCACGCCATCGACAAGCGCCAGGTAGAGTGCCTCGGCATTGAGCGACAGGCCGCTCGGCGGAGCGTCGCTTGCGGAACCGGTGGTCATGGAAGAGTCCTCAAAAATTGCTCCAGAATGATGCAAGCCGACGCGGCGTCTGCATCCTTTGCCCCTTGCGACAGCGCCTCGGTGGTGCTGTAGCGCTCGTCCACTTCGAACACAGGCAAGTGAAATCGCCCATGCAATTGCCGGGCAAAGCGCTGGGCGCGGCGCGTGTTCTCGTGGCTCGCCCCGTCCGGGTGGTAGGGCACGCCAACCACCAGGGCGTCGGGCTGCCATTCGCGAATGCGCTCTGCCACTGCGATGAACCGGGCCTCGCCTTCGGCGCGCACCGTGGGCTGCGGGCTGGCGCTGCGCAGCATCCGCGTGCCAATGGCCACCCCGGTGCGCTTGAGACCGAAATCAAAGGCCAGAAAACTCTGGCAGTGGGAGGGAACCGCCGGCGCCTCTGCGCGTGCGCCTCCCTGCGTCATGCGCGGCCTGCCCCAGGGGCGAGCCGCCAGGCTTCGAGCCCCAGCAATCCCAAGGCGCTGTCGTAGCGCGAGTCCACCGGGGTATCAAAAATGACGGCCAGATCGGCCCCGACGCTGAGCCAGCTGTTCTCGGCCATTTCCGATTCCAGCTGCCCTTCGCCCCAGGAGGAATAGCCCAGCGTCACCAGCACGCGGCGTGGGCCGGCTCCGGTAGCGAGCGCCTCCAGTACGTCCTTGGAGGTGGTCATTTCCAGCCCGCCAGGAATCACCATGGTGGACGCGTACGCCGGCTCGTCGTCGGATTCGAGCTGCACCCGTTCGTGCAAGACGAAACCGCGCTCGGTCTGCACGGGTCCGCCAAGAAAAACCGGCGCGCCCTGCAGATCGCTGCGCCCCAGCGAAAGCTCGACCTTCTCGAACAAGCCATCGAGGTTGATGTCGGTCGGCTTGTTAATGATCAGACCGAGCGCGCCGCGCTCGCTGTGCTCACACACATAGACCACGCTGCGCGCAAACGAAGCGTCCTGCATGCCGGGCATGGCAATCAGGAAGTGGTTCGTGAGGTTCATGGGCGCAAAATCGGCGGACATTCGTCGATTTTACGATCAACATGCCTTCACCCCTTTCCTGCGGACTGGTGTGGTTCCGGCGCGATCTGCGCGCGCATGACCACCCTGCCCTGCACCATGCCCTGCGCGAGTGTGCCGCGGTGCATTGCGTTTTTGTGTTTGACGAAGACATCCTCGCGCCGCTGCCACGCGCCGACCGGCGTGTGCGCTTTATCCGCGAGAGTCTTGAGGAGCTCGACCAAGCCTTGCGCTTCCTGTCGCAAGACGCCCATGCCGGATTGATCGTGCTCCACGCGAGCGCGCGCACGGCTGTGCCTGAACTGGCCCAAAGGCTGGACGTGCAGGCGGTGTACGCCGGCCGGGACGACGAACCTGCAGCACTGGAGCGCGATGCACACGTACGAACGGCCCTGGCGCAGCAAGGGCGTGAGCTGCGGCTGTTCAAGGACCATGCGGTGTTTGAGCGCTCCGAACTGCTGACGCAAGCGGGGACGCCGTACACGGTGTTCACGCCGTACAAAAATGCATGGCTGCGAGAGGTGAGCGAGTACTTCTTGTCCTCGTACGCTGTACGGGGCGGTCAAGGGAATCTTGCGCCCTGCCCTCCTTGGGCGCAGGCAGGCGTGCCCAATCTCACTGCGATCGGCTTCGGCCCCAGCGAAGAACTCGCTTTGAAGCTGCCGTCCGGCACCACGGGCGGGCGGGCGCTGTGGCAGGACTTCGCCGCCCGCATTGACACCTATGACCACGCTCGGAATTTTCCAGCCGTCAAAGGGCCCAGTTATCTCGGCGTCCATCTGAGGTTTGGCACTCTCTCCATCCGCGAACTGGCGCGCGATGCCTACGAGCGCATGCAGGCCGGCAGCCCGGGCGCCGCTACCTGGTTGTCGGAACTGATCTGGCGCGACTTCTACCAGCAACTGATGGCGCACTTCCCCCACGCCATGGAGCGCAGTTTCAAGCCAGCCTACGACGCCATTGCCTGGGAGACGGGCGCACAGGCCGACGCCCTCTGGACCGCCTGGCAAACCGGGCAAACCGGCTACCCGCTGGTGGACGCCGCCATGGAGCAGCTCAATCAAACAGGCTACATGCACAACCGCCTGCGCATGGTGGTGGCCAGCTTCCTGGCGAAAGACCTGGGCCTGGACTGGCGCCGCGGAGAGGCCTATTTTGCACAACGGCTCAATGACTATGAGCTCGCGTCAAACAATGGCGGATGGCAATGGGCAAGTTCGAGCGGTTGCGACGCCCAGCCCTGGTTTCGCATCTTCAACCCGGTCACCCAAAGCCTCAAGTTCGATCCCCAGGGCCGCTTTATCCGCCGCTATCTGCCGCAGCTCGTGGCTTTGAGCGACAAACATATCCACGCGCCATGGACCGCGCCCCCCGATGCATTGCGCACGGCGGACGTGGTGCTGGGAGGGAACTATCCGCGGCCGATCATTGACCACGCGCAGGCGCGTGAACGCACGCTGGCGCGCTACGCGGTGGTGAAGGACAAAGCGCGCGACACTTCCTGAACGAAGCGCGTCAGCCCAGCGGTGCGGGCGACGACGCGCCTCCCGAATTGGGCTCCAGGTCGGCCATGCGCATGCCGGCCACTTCCAGCGGCGCGCCCGCAGCGAGGCGCAGGCGCAGCGTCAGATCGGTTCGGTTGTCTGCATGGGCCAGCATTTCGTCGCGGCTGATGGCGCCCCGCTCAAAGAGCGCAAACAGCGACTGGTCAAAGGTGCACATCCCCACCTGACTGCTGCGTTCCAGTGCCGTGCGAATCTCGTGAATCTGGCCTTTCTGCAGCAAATCCGCGACGAAATTGGTGAGTAACAGAAGTTCGACCGCCGGCACTTGGCGGGTGTGCAGGCCAGGGAGCAGACG
>JBATPF010000085.1:0-3571 GCA_049291355.1 Giesbergeria sp. | reverse complement strand
CCTGTCGGTGGCCACGTTGGTGGAGCGTGTGACGCGCACCGTGCCGGACGCGGAGGAAATCCGCCACCTGTCCTCGGGCGCCATCGTGGTGTTCGGCTTTGTCGGCGACGAGGCGCAGGCGCACTATGTGGACCCGGCCGATGGCCGGGTGCTGGGCGCCTGGCAGCCCTCAGCGCTGCCGCGCTGGGTGAAAAACCTGCACCGCTCGCTGCTGCTGGGTGACGCCGGGCGCTGGGGTGCGGCGGGCATTGCGCTGGCTATGGGCTTGATATGCGTCTCGGCCCTCGTACTGCTGCTGCGCCGCATGGGCGGCTGGCGGCGCCTGGGCGCGCGGGTGCGGGGCTCGCTGGCGCAGCGTATCCACGTGCTCACGGGCCGGGTGGTGCTGGCGCTGCTGTGCCTGACATCCCTCACCGCGCTCACTATGAGCGCCTCGACCCTGGGGCTGGTGACTTTGGACGCCGGGACCGAGCCCGATGTGGTCTCTGTGGTCACTGGCCAGACCGCCCTGCCTGGGGCGCAGCTCTCTGCGCTGCAAAACCTTGCCGTCCGGGACTTGCGCAAGCTGAATTTTCCCGACGCTTCCGACCCCGAAGACATCTGGAGCGTCGCCACTCTTCAGGGTGAAGGCTGGGTGGATCGCTACTCCGGGAACATGCTGGCCTGGCAAGACGCCACCTTTGCACAGCGCATCTACGACTGGGCTTTGGTGCTGCACACCGGTGAGTCGGCTTGGCCCTGGGCCGTGGTGCTCGGGCTCGTGGGGGCCAGCGTGCTGCTGTTCTGGCTGTCGGGCGTGGTCATTTGGTGGCAAGTACGCAGCCAGACACCGCAGATCACCGGCAACAGCCCGCTGGCACAGGCTGACGTGCTTATCTTTGTCGCCAGTGAGGGCGGCAGCACCTGGGGTTTTGCCCAGGCGCTGCAGGATGCGCTGATCCACAGCGGGCACCGCGTGCATACCGGCGCCCTGGAGCATTTCCAGACCGCGCTCGCCACGCAGCAGGTGTTCGTGCTCGCCGCCACCTATGGCGAAGGCCAGGCCCCGGCGCACGCCAAAGACGCACTCGAGCGCATCGCAAAATTGACCGCCAGCGCCGTGCCGGTGACGGTGCTGGGCTTTGGCGACCGGCAGTACCCGGCCTTCTGCGCCTTTGCCGAGGCACTGGAGCAGACCCTGCGCGCGCGCGGCTGGCCTGCGCTGCTGCCGCTCGAATGCATCCACCAGCAATCGAGCCAGCAGTTCACCCGCTGGGGCCAGGCACTGGCGCAGGCACTGGGCGAGCCCCTGGTGCTCGACTATGTGCCGCGCGTTCCGCCCACCACCGCGCTCACGCTTGTAGCGCGCCAGGGCTACCGAGAGCACAGCGACGAGCCCACGGCCATCCTGCGCTTTGCTTGGCCCGCGCAGGGCGGCGGCGCGCGCCTGGCGCACTTTGCAGCGGGCGACTTGGTGGGCATCCTGGCGCCAGGCTCGGCCGTGCCGCGCTATTACTCGCTGGCGTCGGGTTTGAAGGATGGGTTTCTGGAAATCTGCGTGCGCCAGATGCCGGGCGGTCTGTGCTCTACGCATTTGCTGGGCCTGCAGCTGGGCGACCCCATCGCTGCCTTCATCCGCTCCAACCCTGGCTTTGCGCTGCCGCGCACGCGCCGGCCCGTGCTGCTGATCGGTGCCGGCACGGGCGTGGCGCCCCTGGCCGGCTTCATCCGCCGCAACGACCGGCACACCCCCATGCACCTGTATTTTGGTGGCCGCGACCCAGCGCAGGACTTCTACTTTGGCCCCGAGATCCAGGGCTGGTTGGGCGAAGGGCGGCTTGCAAGTGTGCAGACAGTGTTCTCGCGCATCCCCGAAGGCGGCGGTTATGTGCAGGACGCCCTGCGCCGAGACGCCGAGCGCCTGCGCGCTCTGCTGGCCCAGGGCGCCCTCGTGCGCGTCTGCGGCAGCCGCGCCATGGCGAAGGGTGTGGCCGAGGCGTTGGACGCCATCCTTGCGCCTTTGTCGCTGAACGTAGCAACGCTCAAAGCGAACGAGCGCTATGCCGAAGATGTCTTCTGAAGTCGCCTCGCCCTTCCAGCGCAGCACCCTGAATGGCCCGACCATGGGCACGCGCTGGTCTGCCAGCGTGGACACCGATGATTCTGTGAATCAGAAGGCCCTGCACCAAGGCCTTGCCGCTGCCGTGCAGCAAGTGGACGCGCAGATGTCCCCCTGGAAGCAGGGCAGCGACCTGGTGCGCCTGAACCGCGCGCCCGTGGGCGCCTGGGTGGACCTGCCCCCTGAAATGCTGGAAGTGCTGACCTGCGCCATGGACATCCATCGCCTGAGCGCTGGCGCGTTTGATCCCTGCGTCGGAGCGCTGGTCGATGCCTGGGGTTTTGGTGCGGTGCGCGATGCCCCCGACGCCGAGGCGATCCACACCGCGCGCCAAACCGCGCCGTGCCCCATGCACGAGGGCCTGGAACTCGACCGCCCAGCAGGCCGCGCCCGCAAGCGCGCCCCCGTGCAGCTGGATTTGTGCGGCATAGCCAAGGGCTATGCGGTGGACCGCATGGCCGCCGTGCTGCAGCAGCACGGGGTGCAGCATGCGCTGGCGGCGCTTGATGGGGAATTGCGCGCCGTGGGCCACCAGGCCAGCGGCGAGCCCTGGGCGGTGGCGCTCGAATCTCCCGAAGCGGGGCACCGCGCAGTGCGTGGGGTGATCGAGCTGCAAGACCTGGCCGTGGCCACCTCGGGCGACTACCGGCACTACATGGAGGTGGGCGATGCGCGCCTTGCGCACACCATGGACGCGCGCCGCGCTGCGCCAGTGAACAACGCCGTGGCCTCGGTCACCGTGCTGGCGCGCACCTGCATGCACGCGGATGCCTGGGCCACTGCCCTGCTTGTGGCCGGCCCTGGCGAAGGCCTTGCACTGGCGCAACGCATGGGGTTGGAAGTGCTGTTTCTGCTGCGCCGCCCCGAAGGGCTGGTGGAGATGGGGTTGGGGCGGTTTGGCACCCCCTCCGTACGGCCAAGCCTGGCATGAACGAACGTGCAACAAGCCGTTCAGCAGCGATTCATCAGGGCAAGCGCAGACTGTGCACACAGTCGCCACCGACTGGACACCTATGCAAAGGAGATCACCATGCAACCGACCGCACTTCTCGCTTCCATCGCCTTGTTGGCAGCGGCCATCAGTACCCCGCTTCTGGCTGGCGATCGCAAACACAACCGGGAACCCGCCCGCCAGCACGCTGAAGAAAATCGCTCTTCAGAGGGTTTTGACCAAGGCATGCTGGCGGTAGCCCACAGCGCCGCTCCCGACGCGCCGGGCTATGGATGGCGCTATTTTTCGGACCCGGCAGTGCCCCGCGCCGTGGTGATCAGTCCGCAAGGGGACTATTACTACAGCCGCGGCAAGGGCCTGCGCTGGATCGCCGCAAAGCAGATATAGGGACGTCCCTATTGATCCGGCCCTGAGAAGTCTTAAGCCGCATAGCGGACGTGGCGGTCCTGGAAGTAGCTCATGACGCGCTCGGGGTTTTGCTCCAACATCGCCATGTGGTCGTTGGCCGCTTCGCGTAACTT
>JBATPF010000084.1:0-1852 GCA_049291355.1 Giesbergeria sp. | reverse complement strand
CCATGTTGCTTGCCCCCGCGCTCATGCCGCTGGTGCTCAAGCGCCAGGCAGTGGCCTTGGCCTTGGAGCATGTCCAGGGGCTCGAAACGCAGGCCGCGCCGCTGCGCCAGAAGCTTGACGAGCTGCGAAGCCAGGCCCGGGTGGGCGACGAGGTCTTGAAGAGCATCAACGCCGATCTGCCCTTGGCCAGCTTGGTCAACCGTTTGTCGGCTGCACTGCCCGACGATGCCTGGCTTGACCGCATTGAAGTCAATGGGCGTGAAATCCGGATCACGGGCTTGACGGGCAACGCCAACGAATTGCTGGCGCAACTTGGCCGCCAGCCAGGTCTGGCCGACGCGCGTGCCACGGGCGCCAACGTGCGCGACAACACCTTGAACAAAGAGCGGTTCACCTTTGAAATGCGCTGGCGCGCCGATGGAGCCCAGCCATGAAGTCAAATGTCTGGCTGCGCCATACCTGGATCGCGCTGGCGCTGTTGGCCCTGTGCATGCTGGTCGCAGGGGCGCTGCTGTACCGCTCGCTCTGGACGCGTTATGACGGAGCCCTCGGGCAGCTCGAGGCGCGCAGCGAGCGCCTCGAAGGCATTGTCAAATCCGGACCGCAAATCGAAGCGCTGCTCGTCAAGGCGCAGTCCAATGTGTCGCCCTGGGTACATCCGGGAGGTGATAACGCACCCAACGATGTGCAGCAAAAATTGCGTGAACTCATTGTCGGTTCGGGAAGTACGCTGGTGTCTTCCCAGGTGGCGCTTGAGCCTGGCGCCGACGGCCGCATGGCGCGCATTCGTTTGACCGCAACCGTCACTGGCGATTGGTCCAAACTCGTTGGGTTCATGGAGGCGCTGCAGGTGCGCCTGCCGCCTTTCTGGGTGCAAACTGCCATCGTATCGCGCGACGGCGCCAATAGCGGCACCGGTCCGCAAAGCGCCCGCCTTGCCCTGCAGCTCGAAGCACCCCTTGCGCCGCAGAAGGGGCAACCATGACCAAACCCTGGCAATTGGCGCCCTGGCTGGCAGTGGCGGCGCTCGCGGCAAGCGCATGGTGGTGGCAGACCGGCAAAGATGCCTGGCGCGCGCCAACCGCCCGCATGCCGGAGCTGCCGGTGGTGGCTGAACTTCCATCGCCACCGGTATTTCATGCCCAGCAGGCGCTCGAGCGCCCGCTACTCTGGACCTCTCGGCGACCCACAGGCGCGAGCGATCCCAAAGGCGGAATGGCCCAGGAGTTGATGGAGTCCCGCCTGACCGCGGTGTTCACATCAGGCAAAGACCAGCTTGCCGTCCTTCAGCGCAAGGATGGCAGCACCCTGAAGCTAGGCGCCGATTCCAAGCCCTGGCGAATCGAATCTTTTGACGGACGCAAGGCAGTCTTTGTGTCTGCCGATCAACAACGCGTGGAGCGCCTCCTGGAGCACGCACCTGGCCCTGAGCCCAAGCCTGCCCAGCCCCAAGGCCGGCCCAGGATGCCAGCGGCTCAGTAAACCGCGCACCCCGCATATTCGGAGTTCCTGTCCATGACATTTCGGCCTTCCATCCTTTTCCTGGCTTTGCTGTCCGCAGGCTGTGCCACAACGCAGCAGCCGCCGCCAGACTCGCTCTCGGCCCAGTTTGCAAGCGCCAAGGCTGCGGTGACGACCTCCAACATCGTGACCGAGTCCGTGCCGGTGGAGGCGCCTCTGCCGGCGCGCGCGGCGGAGCCATTCGTCGCGAAACCCGAGGATCAAGCAAAACCCGAAACCAAAACGCGCATTTTTCCGGGGAACGATCAACTCTTCAAGCGCGACATTGGCCCCAAACCCGACCCGGTGCTGGCCAAAGGCGAAAAGGTTTCCCTTAATTTCGAAAATGCCA
>JBATPF010000083.1:0-3798 GCA_049291355.1 Giesbergeria sp. | reverse complement strand
TGCTGCGGCGGCGGTAGATTTTTTTGGTTTCGCTGAAGAAAATATCTAGCCAAATGGGCTTCCAGCGCTTTCTGCACATGCGCGGGAAGCTATCAAATAAGCAGCAAACCGCCTGACCTCAAAGCGTTAGCGTCTTGAGGTAGCTGCGAAACGAAGCCCCCACTTCCGGGTGCTCCAGCGCCAGTTCCACCGTGGCCTGCAAGAAACCTTCCTTGCTGCCGCAATCGTAGCGCTTGCCTTCGTACTGGAAGGCATACACCGCCTCGTGTTCCATCAAGCGTCCAATGGCGTCGGTGAGCTGGATCTCGCCGCCCGCGCCTGTGGACTGGGAGCGGATCTGATCGAAGATGGCCGGTGTGAGGATGTAGCGGCCCGCTACGCCCATGCGGGACGGTGCATCCTTGGGGGCAGGCTTTTCCACGATGCGGTCGATGCGGATCAGCGGACCGCCGGCGGGTTCGCCCGCCACGATGCCGTAGCGGTTGACCTGCTCTTGCGGCACTTCCTGCACCGCAATCACCGAGCGGCCCTGCTGGCGAAAGGCCTGCACCATTTGCGCCAGCACGGGCATGCCGCCCACGGGGCCGCGCATCAGGTCGTCGGCCAGCAGCACGGCAAAGGGCTCGTTGCCGATGAGCGGTTCGGCGCACAGCACGGCGTGGCCCAGGCCGAGCGAGCGCGGCTGGCGCACAAAGGCGCAGTCCATGTCGTGGGGCTGCACCGAGCGCACGAGTTCCAGCAGGTCGGTCTTGCCGGCCGTCTCCAGCTCGTTTTCCAGCTCGTAGGCGGTGTCGAAATGGTCTTCAATGGCGCGCTTGCTGCGGCCGGTGACGAAGATCATGTGGCGGATGCCGGCGGCGTAGGCTTCTTCCACCGCGTACTGGATCAGCGGCTTGTCCACCACCGGCAGCATTTCCTTTGGGCTGGCCTTGGTGGCTGGCAGAAAGCGGGTGCCCAGGCCGGCCACGGGGAAGACGGCTTTGCGAACGGTGGCGTGTGCTGAGGGGGCCATGGCAATCCTTTGCTGTTTTTTCAATGTATTGCTTATGCTTAACCCAGCCGCTGCAACTGTTCCTGCAGACGATCGAGCGTGCTGGTGAAGTCGGTCATGCGGCGCCTCTCCTGGTCAAGCACGGCAGCGGGCGCCTTGGCGACAAAGGCTTCGTTGGCCAGTTTGGCACGCGCCTTGCCCAGCTCACCTTCGATGCGAGCGGCTTCTTTTGTCAGACGCGCGCGCTCGGCCGTGACATCAATTTCCATGTGCAGGCACAGGCGCGCGCTGCCGACCACCGCCACCGGCGCCGCCTGGGCCGCGGCTTGCCAGGCGGCCTCCTGGTCAAACACCCGCACTTCGGAGAGTTTGGCCAGCGCTTGCAGCACGGGGGCCGATGTGCGCAGAAACTCCGCGTCGCCCAGCGCATACAGCGGCAGGCGCGTGGCAGGCGAGACATTCATCTCGCCACGCAGCGTCCGGCAGGCGTCCACCAAGGCCTTGAGGCGCGCGACATGGGCATCGGCCTCCTGGTCGATTTTTTCGCTCTGGCTCTCAGGGTAACGGGCGATGGAGACCGATTCACCCGCCAGACAGGCGACAGGCGCTACCTTCTGCCAGAGCTCTTCGGTAATGAAAGGGATGACAGGGTGGGCGAGCCGCAGGATGGCTTCGAGCACCCGAATCAGCGTGCGCCGCGTGGCGCGCTGCTGCGCTGCATCGCCGGTCTGGATCTGCACTTTGGCGATTTCCAGGTACCAGTCGCAGAACTCGTTCCAGACGAAGTCGTAAATCGTGTTGGCAACATTGTCGAGGCGGTATTCGGCAAAGCCCTTGGCGACGTCGCTCTCGGCTTTTTGCAGGGCTGAGACGATCCAGCGGTCGCACTGACTGAAGTGCAGGTAGTCCTCGGTGCAGCCGTGGCTGGTGTCCAGCCCGCAGTCCTGGCCCTCGCAGTTCATCAGCACGAAGCGGCTGGCGTTCCAGAGCTTGTTGCAGAAGTTGCGATAGCCCTCGCAGCGCTTGCTGTCGAAGTTGATGCTGCGGCCTAGCGAGGCCAGTGCGGCGAATGTGAAGCGCAGCGCATCGGCACCGTAGGCCGGGATGCCCTCGGGGAATTCCTTTTGGGTGTTCTTGCGCACGGTGGGTGCGGTCTCGGGCCTGCGCAGGCCGGTGGTGCGTTTGCCCAGCAGGGGTTCGAGGGCAATGCCGTCGATCAAGTCCACCGGGTCGAGGACATTGCCCTCGGATTTGGACATTTTCTTGCCCTGCGCGTCGCGCACCAGGCCGTGGATGTATACGTGCTTGAACGGCACGCGGCCGGTGAAGTGCGTGGTCATCATGATCATTCTGGCCACCCAGAAGAAGATGATGTCGTAGCCGGTCACCAGCACGCTGCTGGGCAGGTACAGGTCGTAGTCCTTGGTCTTGCTGGGCTCGGGCACGGCATCCGGCCAGCCCATGGTGGAAAACGGCACGAGGGCGGAGGAATACCAGGTGTCGAGCACGTCGTCGTCGCGGCGCAGCGTTTTGCCGGGTGCCTTGGCTTGCGCTTCGGCTGCGCTGCGCGCCACGATCACGTTGCCGTCCTCGTCGTACCAGGCCGGAATCTGGTGGCCCCACCAGAGTTGGCGGCTGATGCACCAGTCCTGGATGTTGTTCATCCACTGGTTGTAGGTGTTGACCCAGTTTTCGGGCACGAACGTCACGTCGCCACCGGCCACGGCGTCGATGGCCTTTTGCGCAATGGATTTGCCGGTGGCGTCGCCTTCGCCCACCTTGCTCATGGCGACAAACCATTGGTCGGTCAGCATCGGTTCCACCACCTGGCCGGTGCGGGTGCAGATGGGCACCATGAGCTTGTGCTTCTTCACCTCGACCAGCGCGCCAATGGCTTCGAGGTCGGCCACCACTGCCTTGCGGGCGACGAAGCGGTCCATGCCGCGGTACTTCTCCGGCGCGTTGTCGTTGATGGTGGCGGCCAGCGTCAGCACACAAATCATCGGCAGCTTGTGGCGCTGGCCCACGGCGTAGTCGTTCTGGTCGTGTGCGGGCGTGACCTTGACCACGCCGGTGCCGAATGCCTTGTCCACGTATTCGTCGGCAATCACGGGAATCTCGCGGCCTACCAGCGGCAGCGTCACCATCTTGCCAATCAGGTGCTGGTAGCGCTTGTCCTCGGGGTGCACCATGACGGCCACGTCACCCAGCATGGTCTCGGGCCGCGTGGTGGCCACCACCAACTGGCCCGAGCCATCGGCCAATGGGTAGGCGATGTGCCACAGCGAGCCGTCTTTTTCCTCGTTTTCCACTTCGAGGTCGGACACGGCGGACTGCAGTTTGGGGTCCCAGTTCACCAGGCGCTTGCCGCGGTAGATCAGGCCCTGCTCATACAGCTTCACAAAGGTGTCGGTCACCACCACGGAGAGTTTGTCGTCCATGGTGAAGTACTCGCGGCTCCAGTCCACGCTGTCGCCCATGCGGCGCATCTGCGTGGTGATGGTGTCGCCGCTCTTCTCTTTCCACTCCCAGACCTTGGCGACGAAGTTCTTGCGTGCTTCGGGCGGGGTAGGGCCCATGTCGTGGCGGCTGATGCCCTGTTCTTGCAACTGGCGCTCGACGACGATCTGCGTGGCAATGCCCGCGTGGTCGGTGCCCGGCACCCACACGGTGTTGAAGCCCCGCATGCGGTGGTAGCGCGTGAGGCTGTCCATGATGGTCTGGTTGAACGCATGGCCCATGTGCAGCGTGCCCGTGACGTTGGGCGGCGGCAGCTGGATGGAAAACGCGGGCTCGCCCGCCTGGGG
>JBATPF010000082.1:0-3139 GCA_049291355.1 Giesbergeria sp. | reverse complement strand
GGCCTGTTTTGACGGCTGGGCGCAGCAGCAGTCGCTTGGCACGCCCGTAGCTGCCGGCGGCGCGCCCGCCCCTGGCATCGGCCAGACCGCAGCCGCTCCCAAAGCCCAGGTGGACACCACCCTGCCCGCCACCCGCGTGATCGAAGTGGCCCGCACCGAAGGCTGTCGCGACCCGCAGTACAGCGAGACCTCGCGCTTCTGGGAACTGGAATCGGGCACCGACTGCGGCAGCTTCAGTTTCCGCGGCTACCGGCCCATCAACGCCTCCCTGGTAGCAGCCAGCAACGTCAACCGCTATCCCGGCGCTGCGGGCGTGCCTTCCACCGACCCCACGCCGTACCGCCGCACCGAAGCGCGCCTGCAGCTGTCGGTGCGCACCAAGGTGGCCCAAAACCTGCTGACCCAGGGCGATCCGACGCGGCGCGACTCGCTGTGGTTTGGCTACACCCAGCAGTCGTATTGGCAGGTGTTTTCGGGCGACATTTCGCGCCCCTTCCGCGCCACCGACCACGAGCCGGAAATGATGTATGTCTACCCGACCGACGCCAAGCTGCCCTTTGGCTGGCGCTGGCGCTACAGCGGCGTCGGCCTGTCGCACCAGTCCAACGGCCAGAGCGAGCCGCTGTCGCGCAGCTGGAACCGCGCCTACCTGATGACCGGCATAGAGCTCGATAACCGCTGGCGCGTGCAGGCCAAGGTCTGGCAGCGCATCTCCGAAGAGGCCAGCAGCGACGACAACCCAGGCATCAGCGACTACGTCGGCCGCGGCGAAATCTCGGCCTTCTGGAACGTGAACCAGGACAACACTCTGGGCCTGACCGTGCGCAACTCGCTGGCCAACAAGGCACGCGGCTCGGCACGCCTGGAATGGCTGCAGGCGCTGGGCACGGGCCTGGGCGGCGGCAAGAGCAACCTGCGCCTGCACACGCAACTGTTCTCGGGCTACGGCGACAGTCTGATCGACTACAACCGCAGACGCACCGTGTTCACCGTGGGGCTGAGTCTGGTGGACTTTTAGGGAAAGCTTGCTGTGAGGGGCGAGGCGCCCTCACATTACGTTACGCATTTCTGCTCAAGTGCTGTGATGTCCTGCCGACGCGCCGCCACAATGGCACGCGCACCGACACCGGCATGGCCTCGCCAAGCGGGCGCCTGAACAAGGCAACTTTCTCAGCGTTTTTTGGCCATTGCCGGCTCCCTGCGCCCTCGACAATGTCGATAAGAGGAGCCCCCGATGGACATGCAATACCAGCTCAAAGCCGGCAGTTATTACCTGTACGACATGCGCGACACGCCCAGCGCTGTCACGGGCGAGCGCCGTTTCAAGCTCAAGACCGACACCGTGGCGATTGCCTTTGACGCGCACACCGGCGAGGTGCACCAGCACGGCAGCCCGGTGCGCATCCAGTCCTGGGCCAACCACACGCGGCGGCGCCTGCGCGCTGCCGGGGCGCAAGCTGTGGCCAATGATTTGGTGGTGGTGTCCGGCCCGCTGCCCGTGGACGAGCTGAACAAATGCCTGTGGATTTCCGGCTATTGCCGGCGCATGTTCAAGCGCTTGGCCACCCTGCCGCACGGCAAGCTGCAGCGCGCATCTGAAGATACGCGCCGCGCCGCCTGAACGGGCTGCGCGCTGTACGGCGCTCTGCGGTGCTGTCCCGATCAGGTGCCGCGGAAATTCTCCAGCACATCGACCCCGCTGTCGCTTTCCAGTGCATCCTGCGCCTGGGTGGATTCCGGCGCGTGGCGCACGATGGTCACCGGCACCGGGCTTGCGTGCACCAGCGCCTGTGACACCGAGCCGAGCAGCGCACTCCGGATGGCCCCCTGCCCCCGGGCACCAACAATCGCCATGTCGCTCCCCGTGCTCTCGATCAGGTCCACCAGCGTGTGTGCCGGGTCTCCTATGCCAATTTCGGTCTCATAGGTAAGGCCCGCCGCATCCATCAGCGCGCGTGCACCGGCCATCAGGTGGGCCCCGGCCTCCAGACTGGCGGCGGCGATGCGGTCCGGATCGCGCGACACCACCAGCTCGTACAGAGAAGCCGGCTCCTGCACATTGGCCAGCACAAACTCTGCGCGCAGCCCGGCTTGCACCAGTTCAAGCGCGTGGTGCACGGCGTCAAGTGCGAGTTCGGAGCCATCGACAGCAATCAGGATTCGGGGCATACAAGACTTTCTTCTAAGAGCATTGCGGCCAGTGTAGCGGGCGGGCGCTCTCACCCTGGAAACGGCAGTTGACCGCTTGTTACCGTTCGGACAAGCGCCTGGTGGCTGGCATTGTTGGCTTCGTTGGCGCTCACCCAGGGCGTGAACAGCGCTATGCACCCACCAGCACCACGCTGGCCGCACCACGCTGGCCGCACCGAGCTGGCCGCACCATGCGACGTTGCTCTTCCTTGCGCACAGGAGTGCGCGGCGTCCTCGCGTCTTGCCTGGCACCCCCATCGCGGCACTGGCGGGCGCATCCAACTGCCGCTTCTAGGGCGACAATCGCCGCCATGCTGAAGTTTGACCTCCTCGCCACCGATCCGACGAGCCACGCCCGCCGCGCGGCCATGACCCTGAACCACGGTGTCGTGCAAACGCCCGCTTTCATGCCTGTGGGGACGTACGGCACCGTCAAGGGCGTGATGCCGCAAAGCCTGCACGACATGGGCGCGCAGATCATCCTGGGCAACACCTTCCATTTGTGGATGCGCCCCGGGCAAGACGTAATGCAGAGCTTTGGCGGGCTGCACGCGTTCGAGCAGTGGCACAAGCCCATCCTCACCGACTCGGGCGGATTTCAGGTCTGGAGCCTGGGCGCCATGCGCAAGATCACCGAAGAAGGCGTGACCTTTGCCAGCCCGGTGAACGGCGACAAGCTTTTCATGTCGCCCGAAGTGAGCATGCAGATCCAGACCACGCTCAATTCCGACATCGTGATGCAGCTCGACGAGTGCACGCCGTACGAGACCAAAGGGCAACTCACCACCGAGCGCGAAGCGCGCCAGTCGATGGAAATGAGCTTGCGCTGGGCCCAACGGTCGCAGGCCGAATTCGCGCGGCTGGAAAACCCCAACGCCCTGTTCGGCATCGTGCAGGGCGGCATGTTTGAGCATCTGCGCCAGGAATCGCTGGAGGCGCTGGTCGAGAT
>JBATPF010000081.1:0-8367 GCA_049291355.1 Giesbergeria sp. | reverse complement strand
GCTCCATGCCCGCCTGCGCGGGCATGGACGGACCAAACGCCCCCTGGCTCAGGCAGGGGGCTGGCCGCCGGTGCTGCGGGGCGGTGCGGCCGGCCCAGGCCCTTGCACGGCGGCCGCTGGCTGGTCGTTTGCCCACTTCGAACGCAGGGGAAGAGGTCTGAATCCCTGCGCTCTAAATTTAGGAGACACGCATGAGCACGATGGAACGCATCCTGCGTCTGATGGCCGAAAAAAAGGCCTCGGACGTCTATCTGTCGGCCAACGCACCGGCGCTGATCAAGATCAACGGCGAATGCGTGCCCATCAACAACCAGATCCTGCCGCCCGAGGCGCCGCGCAATCTGCTCTCCGAGGTTGTGCCGCCCGATCGGATCGAGGAGCTGGAGGAAACCGGTGAGCTCAATATGGGCGTGCCGCTCTCGGGCGTGGGACGCTTTCGCGTCAGCGGCATGCGCCAGCGCGGCAGCTATGCGGTGGTCATCCGCTTCATCAGCCAGCAGGTGCCAGAACTCGACAGCCTGAATCTGCCCTCCATCCTGGGCGACCTGATTCTTGAAAAGCGCGGCCTGGTGCTGCTCGTCGGTGCCACGGGGTCGGGCAAGAGCACTACGCTGGCCGCCATGATCGATCGGCGCAACAACCTGCAAACCGGCCACATCCTGACCATCGAAGATCCGGTGGAATACCAGTTCAAGAACAAAAAATCCATCATCAACCAGCGTGAAGTGGGCTCGGACACCCAGTCGCTCCAAGTCGCGCTGAAAAATGCGCTGCGCCAGGCGCCGGACGTGATTCTCATCGGCGAAATCCGCGACCGCGAAACCATGTCGGCCGCGATTGCGTACGCCCAGTCGGGCCACTTGTGTCTGGCCACGCTGCACGCCAACAACAGCTACCAGGCGCTCAACCGCATCCTGAGTTTCTATCCGGTGGAAGTTCGCGAAACCATGCTGGGGGACCTGGCCTCAGCCCTTCGGTCCATCGTTTCGCAGCGCCTGGTGCGCACCACCGCCGGCGAGCGGGTGCCGGCTGTCGAGGTCATGCTCAACACCAAGCTGGTAGCGGAACTCATCGAGAGCGGCGATTTTTCCGGCGTCAAGGAAGCCATGGAAAAATCCATGGCCGAAGGCTCGCAAACCTTCGAGGAAGACCTGGCCCGGCTGATCCTGCAAAACCGCATTGATCGCAAAGAGGGCCTGGCGTACGCGGATTCGCCCACCAACCTGATGTGGCGGCTGCAAAACGACTTTTCCATTGCAGGCAAAGCCGCTCAGGCCACGCAGCAAGCCCGAGAAGCGCAGGCGCAGGATGAAGAACCCTCATTCACGGAAATCGTGCTCGACGTGAGAGGCGGCGATTGAACCCGCTCACCCCTTCTGCCGCTTCCCGCACACTCCAGCTGGCCGAACAACTCATTGCGCGCCCTTCCGTCACCCCCGACGACGCCGGCTGCCTGAGCCTGCTGGCCGAGCGCCTGTCGCCCCTGGGTTTCCACAGCGAGCCCATGGACAGCGGGCCGGCGAGCTTCCGTGTGCAGAATTTATGGACAAAAAGGCCCTCAGCGCTTATGGGTCGGGCGCAAGCAGCTATTCAAACAATAGTGTTCGCTGGCCACACCGATGTCGTCCCCACCGGTCCGTTGAACGAATGGACCAGCAAGCCCTTCGTGCCCACGCAGCGGGCTGGCAAGCTGTATGGCCGCGGAGCGAGCGACATGAAGACCTCGATTGCCGCCTTCGTGGTGGCCGTGGAAGAATTCCTGGCCGCCACCCCCGAGCCACTGTTCGACATCGCCTTGCTCCTCACCAGCGACGAAGAAGGCCCGTCGGTCGATGGCACCAAGGTGGTGGTTGAACAGCTGCGCGCGCGCGGTGAGCGGATCGACTGGTGCATCGTCGGCGAGCCCACCTCGGTCGCGCGCACCGGCGACATGATCAAGAACGGCCGCCGCGGCACGCTCAGCGGCAGGCTGGTGGTGCGTGGCATTCAGGGCCACATTGCCTACCCCCACCTGGCGCGCAACCCGATCCACCAGGCGGTGCCCGCGCTGGCCGAACTGGCCGCCACGCGCTGGGACGAAGGCAATGCCTTTTTTCCACCAACCAGTTGGCAGATGAGCAACATCCACGGCGGCACCGGCGCAAGCAACGTGATTCCCGGCGATGTCGTGGTGGACTTCAACTTCCGTTTTTGCACCGAATCGAGCGCCGAGAGCCTTAAAAAACGCGTGCATACCGTTCTGGATCGCCAGGAACTGGAATACGAATTGCAGTGGACCTTGGGCGGCCAGCCCTTTCTGACCACGCCGGGCGAGCTTGTGGACGCAGTGCAGCGGGCGATTGCCGACGAAACGGGTCTGGTCACCGAACTCTCTACGACCGGTGGCACCAGCGATGGCCGCTTTATCGCCACCCTGTGCCCGCAGGTCATCGAGTGCGGCCCACCCAACGCCAGCATCCACAAGATTGACGAGCACATCGCGCTGTCCGACATCGAGCCACTAAAAAACATCTACCGCCGCACGCTGGAGCACTTAAACACTCTGGCGGCCGCCCAACAATGAGCACCGCCGCTTTGCCGCCCCTGGCGGGCGCCACACTCGGCGCATTGGTGGATTCGGGCGCTGCCTTGCTGAGTGCAGCCGGCGTCTCCTTTGGCCACGGCACCACCAACGCCCACGACGAAGCCGCCTGGCTGGCGCTCTGGCGCTTGGGGCTGCCATTGGATACATCCCTCGGCGATACGCCGGATTCCAAGCAAAATCGGCCTGTAACGCAGGCGGAGCTTGCGCAAGCAGCTATTCTTTTTGAAAAACGCATCGCGACACGCAAGCCTGCGGCCTACCTCACGCAGGAAGCCTGGCTGCAGGGCGTGCCGTTCTATGTGGACGAGCGCAGCATCGTTCCGCGCAGCCTGATTGCCGAGCTGATTGCGGACGGCAGCGTCGACGCGTTCCTCAGCGACACCACCCACGCCGTGCTCGACCTGTGCACCGGCAACGGCAGCCTGGCCGTGCTCGCCGCCATGGCTTGGCCGGACGTGCAGGTAACCGGCGCTGATATTTCCCCCGACGCCCTGGCCGTCGCCCGCATCAACGTCGACAAGCACGGCCTGCAGGAACGCATCGCACTGCTGCATTCTGATGGCTTGGCCGCCGTGCCCGGCCCCTGGGATCTGGTCCTGTGCAACCCGCCCTACGTGAGCGCCGAAAGCATGCGGGCACTGCCAGCCGAATACCGTGCCGAGCCCACGCTGGCACTGGCGGGCGGCGACGACGGCATGGATTTCATTCGCCGGCTGCTGCGCGAACTGCCCGACAAACTCAGCGAAGACGGCGTCCTGCTGCTGGAAATCGGCAACGAGCGCGCGCACTTCGAAGCCGCCTTTCCCGAGCTGCCGGTGTACTGGCTGGACACCAGCGCGGGCGCCGATCAGGTACTGCTCATCACCCAGGCCGCGCTGCGCGGCGGCGCAGGCGTGCGTTAGCTGCACCCAGCCCGTTTCTCGCAGCCCAGCACCATCCTCAGCGCCAAACCAGAGCGCTGACCAAGGTGGCGCGCTGTTTTCTACAGGGCACAAACCCGCTGATTCGGCCTTGCCGGACGCACGCGGGATAATCGCCCCAAGGTTTCCTATTTCATGATCACTCTCAAAAACGTCATTCTTCGCCGCGGCGCCAAGGTCCTGCTCGACCGCGTCAACGCCACGATCAACCCCGGCGAACATGTCGGCCTTGTCGGCCGCAACGGCGCCGGGAAATCCAGTCTGTTCGCCTTGTTCAACGGCAACTTGCATGAGGACGGCGGCGACTTTTTCATCCCGACCCAATGGCGCATGTCCCAAGTGGCACAGGACATGCCCGAAACCGACCAACCAGCGACCGAGTTCGTCGTTGCCGGCGATACACGCCTGATGGAAGTACAGGCCCAGTTGGCAGAGGCGGAAGCTGCCGACGACGGCATGGCCATTGCGCACGCCTACACCGACCTGCACGACGCAGGCGCCAACGACGCTGTGCCGCGCGCGCAGGCGCTGATTCTTGGGCTGGGTTTCAAGGTGTCGGAACTGGACAAGCCGGTCAACAGCTTCTCCGGCGGCTGGCGCATGCGCCTGCAACTCGCCCGCGCGCTCATGTGCCCCAGCGACCTGCTGCTGCTCGACGAGCCCACCAACCACCTGGACTTGGACGCCCTCGTGTGGCTGGAAGCCTGGCTCAAGCGCTACGAGGGCACGATGATCGTCATCAGCCACGACCGCGAGTTCCTCGACGCCGTGACCAATGTAACGATGCACATCGACCACGCGCAATTGACGCGCTACGGCGGCAACTACAGCAAGTTTGAAGACTTGCGCGCCGAGCAGCTTGAACTCCAACAGTCCAGCTTCTCCAAGCAGCAGGACAAGATCGCCCATTTGCAGAAGTTCATCGCCCGCTTCAAGGCAAAGGCCAGCAAGGCGAAGCAGGCGCAAAGCCGGGTCAAGGCACTTGAGCGCATGGAAAAGATCGCGCCAGTGCTGGCCGATGCCGACTTCACCTTCGAATTCAAGGAACCCGCCAATCTGCCCAATCCGATGCTGGCGATTACGGATGCCTCGTTTGGTTACCTGGGCGAAGATGGCGTCGAGACCACCATTTTGAACAATGTCAGCCGCAGCGTGCTGGCGGGCCAGCGCATCGGCATCTTGGGCGCCAACGGCCAGGGCAAGTCGACACTGGTCAAAACCATTGCCCGCACCATGGCGCCGCTGGCAGGCACCATCACCGAGGGCAAGGGCCTGTCCATTGGCTACTTTGCCCAGCAGGAGCTCGACGTGCTGCGCCCGCACGAGAACCCGCTGGAGCACATGTTCCGCATGGCCAAGGAAGCCGGCCCCAACAGCCGCGAACCCAGCCGCGAGCAGGATCTGCGCAGCTACCTGGGCAGCTTCAACTTCACCGGCGACATGGTCAAGCAAAACGTCGGCAGCATGAGCGGCGGCGAAAAGGCGCGTCTGGTGCTGGCCATGATCGTCTGGCAGCGCCCCAACCTGTTGCTGCTTGATGAGCCCACCAACCACCTGGACCTGGCCACGCGCGAGGCGCTGTCCATGGCGCTGAACGAATTCGAAGGCACGGTCATGCTGGTCAGCCACGACCGCGCCCTGCTGCGCGCCGTGTGCGATGAGTTCTGGATGGTGGGGCGTGGCGCCGTCGGGCCGTTCGACGGCGACCTGGACGACTACCAGCGCTACCTGCTCGACGAGGCCAAGCGCCAGCGCGAACTGGCCAAGACCGAGGCGGCGGCTGAACCCGTCGCACCTGCAGCGCCTGCAGTTGCTACAGAAAAAAGAGCGGTATCCGCAGACGGATCAAGCGCTGGAGCCCAAAAAGGCCTTGAATTGGCGGCCGGCGCCGTCCCGGACGCGCGCGAGCAGCGCCGCCTGACTGCAGAGGCCCGAGCACAACGGGCGCAGCAACTGCGCCCGCTCAAGCGCGAGATCGAGCAGATCGACCAGCGCCTGGCCGCGCTTGAGAGCGAGCGCACTGCGCTGCAAGCGCAGCTGGCCGGCCAGCCCACCCCGGCACAGATGGCCGATTGTGGCAAACGGCTCAAGGTGGGACTGGACGAAACCCAGCGCCTGGAAGAGCGCTGGCTGGAGCTTTCTTCGGAACTGGAAGGGGCTGCGCAGGGAAGTTGAACCTGGAAGCGCTAGGGCACCCCTGCGCTTGCATGAGATTTCATGGCTTTGGTGCATTCAGGCGGTTACCGCTTGCTGCATAAGCCAAGCAAGCTATGCATTAGATAGCTCAAATGCAGGGTTTTTCCGGAGTTTTGCCCGGTTGCATTTTTTTGCTAGCTGGGTGTCAACGGGGTGGCAAGCGGGGGCGTTGTAGGTCCATCTCAGGAGTTAACCGCCATGAACACCACCAACCCCACTGTACTTTCTTGCTGGCCCGAAGACGAACGCGATCGCAAACGCGCCCCCGCACGCTTCTGATCCGCTTTGCTGCAGGTTCTGCAGCCTGCCTGACCCTTCGTTCAGGCACAAAAAACCCCGCTTCGCGGGGTTTTTTTATGGGCACGCAGCGCTGTCAGCCCATGTGCAAGCCGCCGTTGACCGAGAAGTCAGCGCCCGTCGCGTAGCCGCCCTCTTCCGAGGCCAGCCAGGCAATGATGGAGGCGATCTCGCTCGGCTCGCCCAGGCGCTTGACCGGGACGGTGGCGACGATTTTCTCCAGCACATCGGGGCGAATGGCTTTGACCATGTCGGTGCCGATGTAGCCGGGGCTCACCGTGTTCACCGTCACGCCCTTGGTGGCCATCTCTTGCGCCAGCGCCATGGAAAAACCGTGCATACCGGCCTTGGCCGCCGAATAATTGGTTTGCCCGGCTTGGCCCTTCTCGCCGTTCACGCTGCTGATGTTGACGATGCGGCCCCAACCCTTTTCCACCATGTCGGCCACCACTTGCTTGGTGACGTTGAACATGCTGTTGAGGTTGGTTTCAATCACCGCGTCCCAGTCTTCGCGCGACATTTTGATGAACATGCGGTCGCGCGTGATGCCGGCGTTGTTCACCAGCACATCGATGCTGCCGTGCTCGGCCTTGGTTTTGGCAAACGCCTCGACCGTGGAATCCCAATCGCCCACGTTGCCCACCGAGGCGTAGAAGGTGTAACCCTGCTCGGTTTGCTCACCCAGCCACTTGGCGTGGTCGCGCGTGGGGCCGCAACCGGCAATCACTTTGAAACCCTCTTTGTGCAGCCGCTGGCAGATAGCAGTACCAATACCGCCCATTCCGCCCGTGACGTACGCTACTTTCTGACTCATATTTCATCTCCTCTTGGTAAATATCTGACGGGTACGCCTGTATCCACTCTAGTGGCGATCTGCGCCTTTGCTCTGCAGGTAAACACCAAGGCGCACGCTTTTTTGTTTCAGGACCTGCCGCCGTTCGGGTTCGCTCAGCGCTCCAGTGCCAGCGCAACGCCCATACCACCACCAATGCACAGCGCCGCCAGGCCCTTCTTGGCATCGCGGCGCTGCATTTCGTGCAACAGGGTGACGAGAATGCGGCAGCCGGACGCGCCAATCGGGTGGCCAATGGCGATCGCTCCGCCATTGACGTTGACCTTGGCGGGGTCAATGGCGAGTTCCTTGTTCACGGCGCAAGCCTGGGCGCCGAAGGCTTCGTTCAGCTCGAACAGATCGATATCTGCCGTGCTCCAGCCGGCACGCTGCAAGGCCTTGCGCGTCGCCGACACCGGACCCATGCCCATGATGGACGGGTCGAGCCCGCTGGTGCCGTAGGCGGCAATGCGCGCCAAGGGCTTGAGGCCGAGCGCAGCCGCCTTCTTGGCGCTCATCACCACCACGGCGGCGGCACCGTCGTTCAGGCCCGACGCGTTGCCAGCCGTGACGCTGCCGGCCTTGTCGAACGCCGGGCGCAGACCCGACAGGGCTTCGGCATTGGTCTTGCGGTTGAGGTATTCGTCGGCGTTGAAGACCACCGGATCGCCCTTGCGCTGAGGAATGCTCACGCCGACGATTTCATCGGCAAAGCGGCCGGCATCCTGCGCCGCAGCGGCCTTTTGCTGGCTGGCGAGCGCCAGCGCGTCCTGCATCTCGCGCGTGATGCCGTATTGCTTGGCAACATTTTCTGCGGTGATGCCCATATGGACCTGGTTGTACACGTCCCACAGGCCGTCCACGATCATGCTGTCTACCATCTTCCAGTCGCCCATGCGCTGGCCGTCGCGCGAGCCGTTGAGCACATGGGGCGAGAGGCTCATGTTTTCCTGGCCGCCGGCCACCACAATCTCGCTGTCGCCGGTGGCAATGGCCTGGGCCGCCAGCATCACGGCCTTGAGGCCGGAGCCGCAAACGGCGTTGATGGTCAGGCCGGGGGTTTCCTTGGCCACGCCCGCCTTCATCAGCGCCTGGCGCGCCGGGTTCTGACCGACACCGGCAGCGAGCACCTGGCCCATGATGACTTCGCCGATCTGGTCCAGGCCGACGCCGGCGCGGGCAATGGCTTCCTTGATGACGATGCTGCCCAGCTCGGTGGCAGGGACTTTGGCGAGCGAGCCGCCGAACTTGCCCACGGCGGTGCGGGCGGCAGAAACGATGACGATGTCTTCCATGGTTTTTCCTTGGGTTGAGGTGCAATAAATTTGAGGATCAGCTTTCTATGGCTCTGCGCGGCACGAACGACGCGCAAACCTGGCGCGGCCTAAGCCAGCAGCCGCCGCGCAAGGGCCTGTGCCGGCCGCGCCGCCCCACAGCGATGGCGCTGAGGGGGATGGCACTCCATTCAGGCTTTCTGCTTGACGTAGCGGCCAGGTGCGGGCTCGATGGCCTTGAACTTGGTGCCCTTGCCATAGCGC
>JBATPF010000080.1:0-1670 GCA_049291355.1 Giesbergeria sp. | reverse complement strand
TGCGGCACGCTCATGCCCGCGTACTGGCTCTTCCACTTGTAGTACGTGGGGTCGCTGATGCCGTGCCTACGGCACGTCTCGCCGACCTTGGCTCCGAGCTCGACCTCTTTGAGGATCGCCACGATCTAGCTTTCACTGAATCTTGATTTCTTCATGTAGAGACTCCATTCGATTGGAATTCTCTACTTCACGCTGGTACAAGTTTTCGAGGTGGCTTCAACCGCAGCCCATGGGTATCCCCCTCACTCGTGTCCCAGTGCGGGGAATTGGTGGTTCGAGAAGGGCCGCTGCTCGCAGGCTGGACCGCTGCGGGGCCCAGGTTTCCGGCCCTTTCGTGGCACGCACAGCCGCCAGAAAGCCTACCCCTCAAAAGCTTCGCGCAGGCGCCTACCCGCCCGTCACCGGCGGAAAAAACGCTACTTCGTCGCCTTCTGCCAGTCCCGCATGCTCGTGCACGAGCTGCTGGTTGAGCGCCATGCGCACTGCGCGGCCAGGCGCCAGCGCTTCGGCGAGCGCCCCGCCGCGCGCCAGCAGCACGGTGCGCAGCTCAGCGATGGTGCCCGCTTCGGTGTCCAGCGATTCGCTGGCGGTGCCGGCGGCCTCACGGATGGAGGCAAAGTAGCGCACGGTGATATTCATCGCCGGGCCGCCCCAAGATGAATGGCGGCCCCCTCGGGGGGCAGCGACCCGCGAAGCGGTGGAGCGGGGGGGTAAAGTTTCATGACAGCAGCTCCGCAAAAGAGAGGAAGCGCACCGTATCGCCAACGGCAATCGTTGCGCCGGCCGGGTTGTCCACCACCCCATCGCCCCAGACGGCCGAAGTGAGCACGCCCGAGCTCTGGTTGGAAAACAGGTCCAAGCCACCCGCAGCGTTGTGGCGTGCGCGCAAAAACTCACGGCGTTGATCGGCCTTGGCGCAGGCGAAATCTGCGCGGGCAGCTATTGTTTTTGGAGCAACGTCGGCTACGCCTTGCAACCGCAGCAAAAACGGCCGAACCAGTACCGCAAAGGTGAGAAAGCTCGACACCGGGTTGCCTGGCAAGCCCATGAAGTGGGCGTTGGCGATGCGCCCATAGGCAAAGGGCTTGCCGGGTTTCATGGCAATCTGCCACAGGTCCAGGCGCCCGAGCACCTCGACGGCCGGCTTGATGTGGTCTTCTTCGCCCACCGAAACCCCACCGCTGGTCAAAATCAGGTCGTGCGCCTCGGCCGCCGTGCGCAGTGCGGCAATGGTGGCATCCCGCTGGTCGGGAACGATGCCGAAATCGCTCACCTCGCAGCCCAGGCGCCGCAGCATGGCGCGCAGAAAGAAGCGGTTGCTGTTGTAAATGGCGCCGGGGCGCATGTCCTTCGGCGCCACCTCGCCGGGCATGACGAGTTCGTCGCCGGTGGAGAACAGCGCCACGCGCGGGCGGCGCGCCACCTGCAGGTGCGCCAGGCCAATGCTGGCGGCCAAGCCAAGTTCAGCAGGGGTGAGACGTGTGCCAGCGGCCAGCACCTCGCTGCCCAGGGTGATGTCTTCGCCAGCGCGGCGAATCCATTGGCCGGGGCGGGGCACGGCGTTGACACGTACGGCGCCCTCCTCCAGCGCGATGCAGTCCTCTTGCATGACGATAGCGTCAGCCCCTGCGGGCACGGGCGCGCCGGTGAAGATGCGCGCCGCGCTGCCG
>JBATPF010000079.1:0-4075 GCA_049291355.1 Giesbergeria sp. | reverse complement strand
AGCGCAGCACCAGGTCTTCGGTCTCAAAGAAGGTGCGACAGAACGCGGTGAAGATGTACTTCAAGTCTTTGAAGCTGACGTTCTCGCCGATCCACAGGCCCTCGCACTGGTGAAACATGGGCGAGTGGGTGGCATCGCTATCCACCCGGTAGGTTCGCCCAGGGGCGATAACCCGGATTTCCGGCATTGCCTGGCCAGCGTCCAGTGCGGCGCGATGGCGCTTGACATGCGCGATGGCATGCCGGATCTGCATCGGGCTGGTGTGTGTGCGCAGCAGGTGGGGCGCTTGTTCGCTGCCGCCTTCGATGTAGAAGGTGTCGTGCATGGAGCGCGCCGGATGGTCCTGCGGCGTATTGAGCGCCGTGAAATTGAACCAGTCGGTTTCGATTTCGGGCCCCTCTGCCACCTCGAAGCCCATGGATCCAAAGATGCCTTCGATGCGTTCAAGCGTGAGAGAGACGGGGTGGAGGCTGCCCTGCCCTCGTTGGCGGCCAGGCAGGCTCACGTCAAGCGCTTCGGCTTGCAATTGCAGCTGCAACTCGATCTCGGCCAAACCCTGGCGGCGCGCCGTCAAGGCGGCCTCGATGGCCTGCTTGGCAAGGTTGATGGCTGCTCCGCGCGACTTCTTCTCTTCGGGCGAGAGCTGCGCCATGCCCTTCATAAGCTCGGTCATGCGCCCGGATTTGCCCAAAAATTGGGCTTTCGCATTTTCGAGATCGGCGGGCGTTGCGCTATCCGCAAAGGCTTGCCGGGCGGTCTCAACCAAGGAATCCAGGTCGTTCATAAGTGCTCTTCAAAAAAACAAGGGCTAGTGCCTTTTCAAGCCCTAGCCCTTGCCGTTATTGCGCTAATAGCTATCTATAGAATAGCAATTTGCGGTTTACTCAGGCAGCCAGCTTGGCCTTTACCTGTTCCACGATGCTGCCAAATGCCGCTTTGTCGTGCACAGCCAAATCGGCCAGCATCTTGCGGTCGATCTCGATGGATGCCTTTTTCAGGCCGTTGGCAAACTGGCTGTAGGTCAGGCCCAGTTCGCGCGCACCGGCGTTGATACGGGCAATCCAGAGGCGGCGGAACACGCGCTTCTTGGCACGGCGGTCACGGTAGGCATATTGCCCAGCCTTCATGACCGCCTGTTTGGCGATCCGGAAAACATTACCGCGGCGACCGCGAAAACCCTTGGCAAGGGCCAGAACTTTTTTGTGACGGGCGTGAGCCGTTACACCACGTTTGACGCGAGGCATGTGAGTACTCCTTGTTCGTCCGTTAATTACAGGCCAGCGAAGGGCAGCATCTGCGCCATGGAACCCATATTGGTCTCATGGACAGCCGTGATGCCACGCAGATGGCGCTTGTTCTTGGTGGTCTTCTTGGTCAGGATGTGACGCTTGAAGGCATGACCGCGCTTGACGGTACCACCCGGGCGAACGCGAAAGCGCTTCTTTGCGCTGCTCTTGGTCTTCATTTTGGGCATGAAAATGCTCCTTAGCTTGTGCTCGTGAGGCGTTTGCAAAATAGCTTGCAAGCTTGTTGGCCCCGAGACACTTCTTTTTTGCAGGCATTTCAGCCAGCATTGGATCTCCGCGAACGGTTTTCCTATTCAACCGCCAAGGCAACGCATGCCGTGGCCGTTCAATCTTTCAAAAACTCGCCTCTCAGGAGGCACTGACATCCGCGCCGGAGGCTGCTTCAGCAGAACGCGCCGCTGCGGTCTTCTTGCGTGCCGGCGCGATCATCATGATCATCTGGCGCCCTTCCAGCCGGGGAAACTGCTCCACCAAAATGGTGTCACCCAGATCGTCGCGCAAACGGTTCAGCAACGCCAGACCGAGGTCCTGGTGCGTGATCTCACGGCCGCGAAAACGCAGCGTGATCTTGCACTTGTCACCCTCGGCAAGAAAGCGCCGAATATTGCGCAACTTGATGTTGTAGTCACCGTCATCGGTGCCGGGGCGGAACTTGACTTCCTTGATTTCAATGACCGTCTGCTTGGCCTTGGCTTCTGCAGCGCGCTTTTGCTCGATGTACTTGAACTTGCCATAGTCCATCAAGCGACACACCGGCGGGTTGGCCGTGGCGGCAATTTCCACCAAATCCACATCCAGCTCGCCCGCCATGCGCAAAGCTTCCATCAGGCTGACGACCCCAAGGGGCTCATTTTCCGGGCCCGACAAGCGGACTTCAGGGGCCATGATTTCACGGTTCAGGCGGTGCTTGCGCTCTTCACGGTGGCGACGATCACGAAATTCAGTAGCTATGGTTCTCACCTCTTAAGTAGGACGTCCGAAACTTTCGACCAACAAAACTTCGCTACACCGGCTGATGTAGCAAGAAAATATCTGCTGATCTCAAGCTTTTTCGGCAATTGCGCTGGTGACGAGCCGAATGAAGTCATCGATCGGCATCACTCCGAGATCTTTGTTGCCTCGGGCGCGCACTGCAACCGCTCCGGCAACACGCTCTTTCTCGCCTGCAACGAGAATAAAGGGCAGCTTTTGCAACGAATGCTCGCGTATTTTATACGTAATCTTCTCGTTTCGCAGATCCAGCCCAACACGCAAGGGATGCTGCGGCACCGCTAGGGCCAGTTTTTCAGCAATTTCGCGACAGTAATCGGCCTGCGCGTCGGTAATGTTTAGCACACCTACCTGCACGGGGGCCAGCCAGACCGGCAACGCCCCGGCGTGCTGTTCGATCAAGATGCCGATAAAGCGCTCCAGGCTGCCGACAATGGCACGGTGCAGCATCACGGGCCGGTGGCGGTTGCCGTCCTCGCCCACATACTCTGCGTCCAAGCGTTCAGGCATGGAAAAGTCCACCTGGATCGTGCCGCATTGCCACTGCCGCCCAATGGCATCTTTGAGTGTGTATTCGATCTTGGGCCCATAGAAAGCACCCTCGCCCGGCGAGATTTCATAGGCACAGCCCGAGGCGTCCAGGCTGTTGATGAGCGCGGTTTCTGCCTTGTCCCAGCTTTCGTCAGAGCCAATGCGCGCATCGGGGCGGGTTGCCACCTTGTAGATGATGTGAACAAAGCCGAAGTCGCGGTAAACGTCTTGCAGCAGGCGGGTGAAGGCCAGCACTTCCGTCTGAATCTGGTCCTCGGTACAGAAGATATGCCCGTCGTCCTGCGTGAATGCCCGCACGCGCATGATGCCGTGCAGACCGCCGGTCGGCTCGTTGCGGTGGCACTGCCCAAACTCACCGTAGCGCAGCGGCAGGTCCCGGTAGCTTTTGATGCCTTGCTTGAAGATCAGGATGTGCCCCGGACAGTTCATCGGCTTGAGCGCGTATTCACGCTTTTCCGATTCGGTCGTGAACATGTTCTCTCGGTACTTGTCCCAATGCCCGGTCTTTTCCCAAAGCGTCTTGTCCAGGATCTGGGGGCCTTTGACTTCCTGATAGCCGTTGTCGCGGTAGACGCGACGCATGTATTGCTCCACTTCCTGCCACAGCGTCCAGCCCTTGGGATGCCAGAACACGGTGCCGGGAGAGTGTTCATCGATGTGGAACAAATCCAGTTCGCGGCCCAGCTTGCGGTGGTCCCGCTTTTCAGCTTCTTCCAGCATCGTGAGGTACTGCTGCAGTTCCTCCTTGGTGGCCCAGGCGGTACCGTAAATGCGCTGCAGCATTTCGTTGCGATGATCGCCCCGCCAGTAAGCTCCGGCCACCTTCATCAGCTTGAAGTGCTTGAGCTTGCCAGTGCTGGGCACGTGTGGCCCGCGGCACAGGTCTTCAAAGCTGCCCTCGCGATACAGGCTGACATCCTCATTGCTGGGGATACTGGCAATGATCTCGGCTTTGTAGTGCTCGCCCAGGGCTTTGAAGTACGCCACGGCTTCGTCGCGCGGCAGCACGCGCCGTGTTACAGGTTCGTCCTTGCCAGCCAGGTGCGCCATGCGCTTTTCAATGGCTTCGAGGTCTTCAGGGGTAAAGGGCCGCTTGTTGGCGAAATCGTAGAAAAAACCGTTTTCGATCACAGGGCCAATCGTGACCTGCGCCTCGGGGAACAACTCTTTGACCGCATAAGCCAGCAAATGGGCCGTGGAGTGGCGAATCACTTCCAGGCCCTCGG
>JBATPF010000078.1:0-1981 GCA_049291355.1 Giesbergeria sp. | reverse complement strand
GCCTGCACCTGATCGAAGGGGTGGAGGCGGGTGCGCTGGATGCCCTCGGCGTGCCCCTGGTCGTGACGAGTTCCCACCAGGGCGAATTCCTGCACGAGCGCACCCCGCCATTTCCGTGCGCATGGGTGTTGGGCCACGAAGGGCAGGGCGTGGCGCCAGCCATCGAGGCACAGGCCACAGCGCGCATTCGCATCGCCCAGCCGGGCGGCGAAGAGTCGCTCAACGTGGCGGCGGCGGCGGCCATTTGCCTGCATGCCAGCGCCAGCGCGCGCTGACTGAGAGCTTACAAAAGACCGTTCAAAGGCCCGGTAAGACCAGGGCGTTGCCCTGCGCGACGGGGCGCCTGCGGCTACAATCAGGGGCTTTTCTCGCAACAGCGTCGCCCGACCGCACCCAAAGCAACAACCCATCTGAGAGCTGCCGCCCACGCACGCAATGCGGGGCAGCGCGCAGGCGCCGGGCGACCGTAACCATTCGGAGAACCCAGTGCTTTTGTCTCTCAAGGGAAATTTCCCGCCCGCCATCCTGGCGCTTGCAGACGGCACGGTCTTTGTCGGCAATTCGATTGGAGCCGCCGGCTCCACCGTCGGTGAGGTGGTGTTCAACACCTCCATGACCGGCTACCAGGAAATCCTCACGGACCCGAGTTACTGCCAACAGATCGTGACGCTCACGGTCTCTCACGTCGGCAACTACGGCGTCAATGCCGAGGACATCGAAGCCGACAAGATCCATGCCGCAGGCCTGATCATCAAAGACCTGCCCTTGCTGGCCAGCAATTTCCGCAGCACCGACAGCCTGTCGGGTTACCTGATGCGCGCGAACACGGTGGCCATTGCCAATATCGACACCCGCCAGCTCACGCGCCACCTGCGTGCCCATGGGGCGCAAAACGGCTGCATCCTCGCGCTCGCGCCTGGCGAAGCGGTCACCTCCGAGCGCCGCGAAGAGGCGCTGGCAGCCGCGCGCGCAGCGCCGTCGATGGAAGGCCTGGACCTGGCGCGCCAGGTGTCGGTGCGCGCACCCTACGAGTGGACCCAGACCGAGTGGCAGTTGGGCAGCGGCTATGGACAGCAGCAATCCCCAACGCACCATGTCGTGGCCTACGACTACGGCATGAAGTTCAATATTTTGCGCATGCTGGCCGAGCGCGGCTGCCGCGTCACTGTGGTGCCGGCGCAAACCCCGGCGGGCGAGGCCCTGGCGCTGGCGCCCGACGGCATCTTTCTGTCGAATGGCCCGGGCGATCCGCAGGCCTGCGACTACGCCATCGATGCGGTGCGCGAGATCGTTGCCACCGGTATTCCCACCTTTGGCATCTGCCTAGGCCACCAGCTGATGGCTCTGGCCGCCGGAGCCCGCACCTTCAAGATGGGCCACGGCCACCATGGCGGGAACCATCCGGTCAAGGACCTGGACACCGGGCGCGTCGGCATCACCAGCCAAAACCACGGTTTTGCGGTGGATGCGGACAGCCTGCCCGCGCAGGTGCGGGCCACACATATCAGCCTGTTTGACGGCACATTGCAGGGCCTGGCCTACCGGGACCTACCGGCCTTCAGCTTCCAGGGACACCCCGAAGCCTCGCCGGGTCCGCACGATGTCGACTATCTGTTTGACCGGTTCATCGACGCCATGCGCGCTGCGCGCAGCAAGGCGGTTGCTCCGGAAGCTGCGGCGGCGACAGCAGCATGAAGCTCTTCAGCTTTCCTGCCGCGGCGCTCGAAAAAGCGATCCACAAGCGCCTGCTGACCCTTGCTTCGCCCCACCGCGAGTGGTTTGCCGACCGTTGGCAGCAAAAACCTTACCGCAAGGCCTTTGTGGAGCGCAAGGCCATGCCTTTGGTTACGCTGGTATCCAAGGGAAAGACCTGGGACGACGCCACTTTCAACGAAGTCCTGGCCGAGTGGGATGTCACATTCCACGAAGCCGAGACCGAAGTGCTCAGCCCCCTGGTGCAGGGCGACGGCCTGCTCCAGCT
>JBATPF010000077.1:0-2836 GCA_049291355.1 Giesbergeria sp. | reverse complement strand
GCCCAGGCTAAGGGCCACGGTTTGCGCTGCACCCCGCTGCACCAGCGCTGCGGCTGCGGCGATGGCTTCGTGGCGCTCACTCAGGGCGGCCCCCGTGAGCGCGCGCAGCTCGCTCAGGCTGGGCTTGACCAAAGCCACCCCGACCTCCAAAGCCTGGGAAAGCGCGGGCCCCGAACTGTCGATCGCCACTGCCACGCCGCAGTCGTTCGCCCAGCGCGCCAGCCGGGCGTAAAAATCATCGGGCACCCCCGGCGGCAAGCTGCCGCTGGCCACCAGCCACTGGGGCGCGGGATCGAGGCTCTGCACCGCATCCAGACAGGCTTGCCATTCCTGCTCCTCAATCTGCGGACCGGGCATGACGAAGCGAAACTCCTGTCCGTCCGAATCGTCCAGTACGGCGAGGTTCTCGCGTGTTTCGCCGGCAATCGGCTGGCACCAAGTGAGAACGCCTTCCTGCGCCAGCAGGGCGGCCAGTTGCCCGCCAGCGACGCCACCGGTCAAGCAGTGCGCCTGCACGTCGATGCCGAGGCGGTGCAGCAAGCGCGCCACGTTGATGCCGCCGCCGCCCGGGTGCCGAAGCACGCTGTGGCAGCGCAGCTTGTGCGCGGCTTGCACCTGCGCGGTGCGGACCGACAAATCCAATGCCGGATTGGGGGTGAGCGTGAGAACGGTGGGCATGCGGGGAAAGCCTTTCTACCAGGCTTGCCCGGCGACGCCGGTCCACATGGAATGCAGGTCCGGAAAGTTCCATTGGGCCGGATCTTCGCGCGCCGCGATGCGGTCGCTGCAGCCGGGCGCCGCCAGGTCGATCTCCTCCGGGGTAATGCGCAAGTGCGAACGGATAGAGAAAAACACTTTGACGCGCGGTGTGACCAGCGACTTCTGTCCCTGTTCGGTCACCACCCCCAGCCGCCCGGAGGCCAGGCGCACCAGTGAACCCACGGGATAGATTCCTATGCTTTTCACAAAGGCCTGGAACACGCGGGTGTCGAAATGCCCGCCAGTCCACTCGGTCATGCGCCGCAGCGATTCGGAAGGGTCCCAGCCGCGCTTGTACGGGCGATCGGAGGTGACAGCGTCGTACACGTCGCACACCGCGGCCATGCGCGCGATGAGGCTGATTTTTTCTCCCGCCAGGTGGTCCGGGTAGCCGGTGCCGTCCATCTTCTCGTGGTGGTGCCGACAAGCGTCGAGCACCGGCGCACTGACCTGGGCGCCTTCCTTAAGCATCTCGTAGCCGGCCACCGGGTGCCTGCGCACCACGTCGAATTCTTCATCCGTGAGTTTGCCCGGCTTGTTCAGCACTTCGATTGGGATGGCGGCTTTGCCCAAGTCGTGCAGCAGGCCGGCCAGGCCGGCGCTGCGCGTGTGGGCGTCGCTGAGCCCCAATTGCCGCGCCAGCGCCACCATGAGTGCGCACACCGCGACGGAATGCATGTAGGTGTAGTCGTCTGCCGTCTTCAGCCGCGCCAGACTGATGAGTGCGCCGGGGTTGCGGGCCACCGAATCGCTGATGTCCTGCACCAGGGCCTGCGCCTCCCCCGCGTCCACGGCGCGGCCCAGGCGGGCTTCGGTGAACTTGGAGATGACGGCGCCCTTGGCCTGCTGGCAGATCGACGCGGCCTCGCGCAGTTCGTTCTGCATCGAGGCGCTCTCGCGGCGGCGTGGCGCGGGCGCCGGGGGCGGGCGGATGGCCGATGTCGCTGCGGCCTCCATCGCATGCATCGCGACCAGGTCGCTGAAATCGGTGTCGATGCGGGCCTCTACCTGCTCGCGCGTCTGCGTGACCGCGCCGGCCGAGACGTCGCGCCCGCGTGCGATGTCGATCCACAGTTCGGTGATGGCGGTGGCGCGGATGCGCGCCAGATCGGCAGGGTCTTCCAGCAAAAACTTGCTGCGCCAGAACGGATGGTCCATCCACGAGCCGCAGAACTCCTGCACGAACATGCCGAGCGCGAGGTCCTGGATCTGAATGCGCTTGAGCATGGCCGTGGAAATCCGAAAAGCGAGAATATGGCGTTGAATTTTAGACCTCTGGGCTGCTCGGGGATCGGTCAAGCGCCCGTCTATGCTGTGGGCCGGATCACCGTCTCCGATTTTCCCCACCTCGCTCTGCCCATGCCCGCGCCGCGTCCCCTGGCTCCCGCCGTCCAGAAAGCCCTGCACAAGCTGGGCCTGCGGCGCGACATCGACCTGGCGCTGCACCTGCCGCTGCGTTACGAAGACGAAACCCGCATCACGCCGATCGCCAGTGCGCGCGACGGCGAGCTGGCGCAGATCGAGGCCACGGTGCGCAGCTGCGAGGTGCAACTGCGCCCGCGCCGCCAGCTTGTGGTGCAGGTGCAGGACGCTTCGGGAGAATGCACGCTGCGCTTCTTCAGCTTCTACCCCTCGCAGCAAAAGACGCTGGCGGTCGGCGCGCAGCTGCGCATTCGCGGCGAAGTGCGTGGCGGTTTTTGGGGGCGGCAGATGCTGCACCCGGTGTTTCGTGTGGCGGGCGGCGAGCTGCCCACGGCGCTGACGCCGGTGTACCCGACCGTCTCGGGCCTACCCCAGCCGCTGCTGCGCCGTTTCATTGCCAGCGCGCTGGCGCGGGTAGACCTGCCCGAGACCGTGCCCGAAGCCCTGGCGCCGGCGGTGGCTCGTTTTTCAAGTCAAATCGGCCTCCAGCGCTTGATGCGTCTGCGTGAGGCGCTCACTTTTTTGCACCGCCCAACGCCCGATGTGGCGCTCTCCACCCTGCAAGACCACAGCCACCCGGCCTGGCAGCGCCTCAAGGCCGAAGAGCTGCTGGCCCAGCAGCTGTCGCAGTTCCAGGCGCGGCGCGAGCGCAGCC
>JBATPF010000076.1:0-2368 GCA_049291355.1 Giesbergeria sp. | reverse complement strand
CGCCTGGCGAGCGTGCGCAGCGGCGCCGCCGGGCAGCTGGAAGGCAGTTTTCCGAACGAACTACAACCGCTGGTCAACGAGTTCAACCACGTACTGCGCGAGAACGCAGACATGGTGCAGCGCGCCCGCACCCAGGCCGGCAACCTGGCCCATGCCGTGCACACGCCGCTGTCCATCCTTGCCAATGCCGCCGCGCAGGAGCAGGGCCCGCTGGCGCTCTTGGTGCAAGAACAGGTGGCGACCGCACGCCGCCAGGTGGACTACCACCTCGCCCGTGCGCGCGCCGCCGCTGCCGTGCGCGCCACAGGGCTCTCCACCCCGGTACTGCCGCCGCTGCGCGCGCTCCTGCGCACCATGCAGCGCCTGCATGCCGAGCGCAATCTGTCGTTCGAACTCGCGCCCCAGGCGCAGGGCGGCGCCTTTCGTGGCGAAGAACAGGACCTGTACGAACTGCTGGGCAACCTGATCGACAACGCCGGCAAATCGGCGCGCCAGCGCGTGGTGGTCGATGTGCAGTGCGTGCAGGGCCAGTTGTGCTTCACCGTTGATGACGACGGTCCCGGCATTCCCGAGGCCGAGCGCGAGCATATGTTCGAGCGCGGCGTGCAGCTCGATGAGCAGCGGCCCGGCTCCGGCCTGGGGCTGGATATCGTGCGCGCGCTGGCCGAGACCTATGGCGGGAGCGTGCAGGCGCAGGCCTCGCCCCTGGGCGGTGCGCGCCTGCGCCTGTGCCTGCCGTTGGCTGCCCACGGGTGATGACCACCGCCCGCCCCCTTACCCTGCAAGACCTGCCTGGCCTGCTGGCGGTGCAGCGCGCCTGCTATGGCGATGGCTATATCGAAAGTGGCTTGGTCTATGCACGCCGCCTCGCCAGCCCGGCGCAATGCTCATTGGTGATCGAGCAGGCGGGCCGCATCGGCGCCTACCTTGCTGCCTACGGCTCGGGCCAAGGCAAGGTCACGCCGCTCCACGGTGATTTCGAAGCGGCAGACGCTCCCGACACGCTGTACCTGCACGACATGGCCGTGCTGCCGGAGTTTGCCGGGCAAGGCTTGGCACAAACACTGCTGATGCTTTTGTGGCGAGACGCTGCCGCGCGTGGTCTCACCTGCTCGGCGCTGGTGGCGGTGCAGGGCTCGCGGGGTTTCTGGGAGCGGCGCGGCTATGCCGTTCACGAGTTGCAGGATGCGCAGCAGCGCCAGCGCCTTGCCGCTTATGGCGAGGGTGCGGTGTACATGCAGCGCACTCTGGCTTGATTAGCGCGTCATCGGCAGGGCCACGCCCATGGCAGCAAACGCCCCACCGCAGATGCGGTTAAAGCGCTTGCCATAGCGCTCGAGCGCTGGGCGAATACGGTTGGCCATGCGGGCCAGCAGGTACTCGACGACGCACTCGATGGCTGCAAACGTGCCTGCCATGACGACGAACTGCAGCCACAGGCTGCGCGCCGGGTCAAGAAACTGGGGCAGAAAAGCGCCGTAGAACAGCAGCGCCTTCGGGTTCGAGACCGCTGCAAACAGCCCCTGGCGAAACAACTGGCTGCGGCGCGGAAACGGTGTGTCCGCACTGGGCTTGAGCTGAAGCGGCGGCGCGCGCCACAGCTGGATGCCCAGCCACACCAGGTAGGCGCCTCCCACCCACTTGAGCACCAGCAGCGCGCTGGCCGAGGCCTGCAGCAACGCGCCGATGCCCAGCATGGACAGCGCAATCACCGCCACAAAGCCCAAAGCGCCGCCCGCCACCGTCCAAAGCGTTCGGCGGTGGCCATGCAGCGCGCCGTTGGTGAGCGCCAGCAGACTGTTGGGGCCGGGCGTGAGCGAGAGGCCCACCGCCGCGACGAGATAGATCAACCAGGTATGCCAGGCCACCATTCACCTCCTCCACGCCTGAGAAGCAGGCATGTAGCTCCGGTATAGAAATCTCGGCGATTGCCGGCAAAAGCGGACGGCAAGCCAGTTCACGATAATCCCCGCCATGCCCAATCGCTGGAAACCCAACGTCACCGTCGCCGCCATCATCGAGCAGGACGGTCGCTTCATGCTGGTCGAAGAAGAAACTGCCGACGGCCTGAGACTCAACAACCCGGCCGGCCACCTCGACCCCGGCGAATCGCCTGTGGATGCCTGCACGCGCGAAGTGCTGGAGGAAACCGCGCACGACTTCGCACCCACTTCCCTGGTTGGCATCTACCTCAACCGCTTCACGCGCACCCGCACCGGCGACGACATTACCTACCTGCGCTTTGCCTTCACCGGCACGCTGGGCGCGCACCACGCCTGGCGAGCGCTCGACGACGGGATTGTGCGCACCGTGTGGCTCACGCTCGATGAACTGCGTGCCACGCAGGGGCGCCCCCGCAGCCCGCTGG
>JBATPF010000075.1:0-6514 GCA_049291355.1 Giesbergeria sp. | reverse complement strand
ACTGGATACTTGGTCTTCTCTACCCCGGATGAAGACATCAAGTTGTCTATCCCAAAGATGCGAGCACCTGCAGGAAGCGGTTTGCCGTTTTTCTCATCTTTGCTTAGCGGTCTGCGAGAGCCGTCAGCCTCTTCGGCTTGCGTGTAAAGGCTACCTCCTGCGGCACCGGCAACTTTCTCCCGCCAAAGTTGCCGATATTTCAAGGTTTCTTGCTTTTTTGCATACCAAAGTATGTGATCTGCGACCCCAGGAAGGGTTTTAAGCTCACCAGGGCTACCTGCACCAGTGGTCTTTTGCGCAACCACCGAAACCACAAAATTTTCATCCCCAAACACCTCATCCATCACCGCCCGCACCCGGTGCACGTTCTCATCCCCAATCTGTACAAAAATCGACCCCGAATCGGTCAACAAATCCCGCGCCACCGTCAGCCGGTCGCGCAGATAGGTCAGGTAGGAATGGATGCCATCGCGCCAGGTGTCCCGAAACGCCTTCACCTGCTCGGGCTCGCGGGTGATGTGGTCGGCTTTGCCGTCTGTCACATCCCGGCTGGTGGTGCTCCACTGGAAATTGCTGTTGAATTTGATGCCATAGGGCGGGTCAAAGTAGATGCACTGCACCTTGCCGCGCAGGCCCTCGCGCTCGGCCAGGCTGGCCATGACCTGCAGGCTGTCGCCCAGAATCATGCGGTTGGTCCAGTTCTGGTCGTGCTGGTAGAACTCGGTTTTGTCGGCGCCCTTGGGGATGCCGTTGAAGTCTGAAAACAAATCGGCGGTGGACTGCCCGGCATCGTGCTCGCGCTCTCGGCTCTCGCGCAGCAGGTCGTCGATCAGCGCCTTGGGGTGCACCTTTTCCTGGATGTACAGCGGCGGTGCGTTGACCACCAGGTCGCTCCAGTCCTGCTCGTCCTTGCCGCGCCAGACCAGTTGCGGGTCCAGGTCGGTGTTGCGCGGGTAGCGGATTTGCCTGGGGGCGATGTGCTCTTGCGTGGCAATGGATTGCTGCTCGACCGACGGAATGTTTTTGCGCTTGGCCTCGTCGTGGGTGAAGGTTTCGACGTTTTTGGTGGTGAGTTTGGTGGCCATGCTTACTTGTTCCCCGACGCTGCCTTGTTGGCAGCGGTCTCTATCAATTGGTTGAATTCCGCGTCAATCTTGGCCTTGAAATCGGCCTGAATCTGAAACACCTCGGTGAATTCGGCAAAGGCCCAGCGGCCATAGCTGCCCAGATGGTTCACGCCGGGCACCCAGTAGGTGTCCATGGTGGATTTTTTCTCGATGGCGTCTTCGCCCCGGTAGCCTTTGATCTCAACCACCAGGTGAAGCGGATCTGCCATGCCATGGCCGTCGTCCACCAGCACCACAAAGTCGGGCAGGTACTTACGCATGACCGAACCAAAGCGGTAAGGCACTTCCAGCCCCAGGTTGTGGTTTTTGACGTAGGCCAGCACTTTGGGATGGGATTCCGCCACGCGGCAGAACTCGGCCTCCCAGTCGCTGTCCAGAATCACCCAGTTGAGCTGGCAGTGCTTGGAGCTGGTTTCCCAGCGGTCGGTCTTGCTGGTGTTGAATCGCACATGGGCGCTGGAGCCGGTGGGGTTGTAGGCATCGAGCAGCGCCTTGATGGGGCGCTCGCCCAGAAACTGGCGCGTGATGGCTGCGGTGATCTTGTTGCAGGCCATGTCGGCCAGCTCTTGGTACATCAGCAGCGCGGGGTATGTATCGCCTTTGCAAACCAGGTATTTGGGGTTGCCGTTGTCATCGACTGCATCCAGCCATTCTTTGACGATGCGCTTGAGCTGGCCGAACAGGTGCAGCTTGGGGGCTTCGCCGGGGTCGCGCCACTTGGTATAGAGCAGGCGCTGGGTAAGCTGGAACAGCAAGGTGCTGGGGCGCATATCACCCAGGTGCTGGAGGCTCATGTCGGCACCTTCGCCGATGATGCCGGAGTTGCGTGTGATGGATGGACCCACCAGCGAGGGGCTGAGCGTGAGGATGGATTCGTCGTTGAAGCTCGCGCTCAGGCGTTCTTCGGGCAGCTCGACGCGGTAGCCTTCGACGCGGGGGAACTGAATTTCCAGCGCATCGCGCTCCGGGCGCATGGCCTTGACCTGCACCGTTTCGCGCGGCGGCTGCGGCGGGCCAATGACGGGCTTGGCGGTGAAGTTGAAGGGGATGCCAAACACGTCGGCATATTCGACGTTGAACATGCCTTCTTCGTTCAAATCGTAGGACTGGCGGCGCAGCGCACGGCCAATGACCTGCTCGCACAGCAACTGGGTGCCAAAGGCGCGAATGCCCAGCACATGGGTGACGGTGTTGGCGTCCCAGCCTTCGGTCAGCATGGAGACCGACACCACGCAGCGGATCGAGCCGCCAAGCTGACCCGCCTTGCCCACGGTGTTCATCACCTCGCGCAGCAGTTCCTGGTCGGTGATGTTGTCGCCCGAGCGGGCATCGCCACTGCGCTCGACCATCTCGCGGCGGAAACGCTCGATTTCATCGGCGGCCATGCTGCGGAAGCTGGCATCCAGCGCATCGCCGGCTTCCAATTGCTCGCTGTCGATCAGCAAGGTGTTGGGCCTTGGCAGTGGGTTGCCGGTGGTGTCGTCAAAGTTGCGAAACAGGGCCAGGCGACCGTTTTCCAGCGTCGTCGTGTCGTCGTCGTTCTTGCGGTGGAAGCCCGAGACGAAGTCGTAGACGAGCTTGGAAATGGCCGTGTTCTGGCAGACGACGATGAAGCATGGCGGCACCTTGATGCCGTGCTCTTCCCAGAGCTTGAAAGTTTTCTCGTAGTGACCGTAGAGTGCCAGCAGCGCGGTTTGCAGGCGCAGCGGTAGCTTGAGCGGGTCCAGATCGCCGCCGGTGCCACGGCCCTTCTTGGGCATGTCTTTGCGGATGTGCTCCCACAGGTTGCGAAACACCGGCATCTCTTCACCGGGAATGTTTTCAGCCACTGGCACACGGGGCAGCTTGACGATGCCGCACTCGATTGCGTCCATCAGCGAGAAATCGCTCATGGTCCAGGGGAACAAGGTGCCTTCGGCATAGCCCGAGCCGCTTAAGAAAAACGGCGTGGCGGACAAATCCATCACACGGGTGACGCCCAGCTTGCGGTTGACGGCTTCCAAGCCCGAAATCCACAGGCGCGCAGCTTCGTTGTTCTTGTCGGCTTCTTTCTTGTCATCACCCTTCAGCGCTTCATCATCGGGCGCGGTCGGCTTTTCGCGGTAGCAGTGGTGGGCCTCGTCGTTGATGACCATGATGTTTTTCATGCCCATGAGGTCGGGCATGACACGCTGGAGCATCTGGCCTTCGGTTTCCAGCGTCAGCGGGGCATCGCCGGTGCGGCCTTGCAGCAATTGGCGGCCACCCTTGGACAGCTCGATGCGCTCGCGCATCTTGAAGGCGTGGTAGTTGGTGATGACGATCTTGGCGCGGCTCATGTCGTCCAGCATGTCGCTGGGCAACAGCTCCCGGTCTTTGTAGTAGCTGTTGGGGTCGTTGGGCTGCAAGACGCGCAGGCGGTCCTTGATGGTCAAGCCGGGTGCGCAAATTAGAAAACCACGAGTGAAATTCTTGCTGGTGGGGCGGCGCACGGCATTGATGGTCTGCCAGGCGATCAGCATGGCCATGACGGTGGTCTTGCCGGCGCCTGTCGCCAGCTTTAGCGCCAAGCGCATCAGCTCGGGGTTGGCATCTTTGTTGGCGCTGGCCAGGTGCTCCAGCAAGATCTTGCCGTTCTTGGTTTGCGGGGAAACCTCGGTCAGCCAGATGGCGGTTTCGGCGGCTTCGACCTGACAGAAGAAGGGGCGCACACCGCTGAACTTGTGGTGCCGCCAGTGCTGCAGCAGGCGCGCCGTCTCGGGCGTGACCTGCCACTGCGCTGGGTTGGGCAGGCTGCGCCACGTATCCACGGCCTGGCGCACCTGGTTGATGATGGACGTGATGTCGTACTGCTGCGCAGCAGTGGAGAGGTCTTTGCCCTCGTCAAACACCATCTCGCCTTGTGCAACCGCCTTCTTGCGCTTCTTGGGCTTGGGGATGGGCGTGATGAATTCGGCGCGCCTGCGGGTCGGCAGGATCTGCTGGGTAGGTTGTCCTTCCGCGTCAAGCTCCCAGTGCCGCTGCGGGCAGTCGTATGGGGAATTGAGAATGGGGTGGTCAAAGAAGGGGTTTGACGAAGGCTGATCCATGGGACTCACTTTGGGCAGACTCATGTCATCTGCGTGATTTCGGTTTGGCTGCAACGGAGGCGGGCGGCTCCGGTTTGTCCTGAATGGGAATGCGAACGCGTGCGCAGTGCTCACGGATCATCACGGCCACCCTGTTGGCAATGGATCCGTGGTCACGGTCGGCGGCATCTAAACTGCAATGTACAGCAAGGTTTCGAGCCGTTCGGCAGCGTTTTCCATACGTTGACTTCACCGTCCTGCAGGCTAGGCATGGGCCTACGGTGTTTGAGCGGAAAAGCATTCCGCAAAAGAAAAAACCCTAAGTGAATCCATCACTTAGGGTTCTTATCTGGCGGAAACGGAGGGATTCGAACCCTCGATGAGGCTCTACACCCCATACTCCCTTAGCAGGGGAGCACCTTCGGCCACTCGGTCACGTTTCCAATCCCGCTATTATGCCCGAAGACAAGGCGCCTTCAGGCAAGCAGCGGGGTGGTATCAGGCGGTTTCCTGATCCAGGCCGAAGGCGGTGTGCAGGGCGCGCACGGCAAGTTCCAGGTACTTTTCGTCGATCACGACGGAGGTTTTGATCTCGGAGGTGGAGATCATCTGGATGTTGATGCCTTCTTCGCTCAGCACGCGGAACATTTTGCTGGCCACACCGACGTGGCTGCGCATGCCGATGCCGACGATGCTGACCTTGCAGATGTTGGGATCGCCCACCACTTCCTGCGCGCCCATGGCGGGGGCTACCGATTCGCGCAGCAGGTCAAGGGTGCGCTGGTAGTCGGTCTGAGATACGGTGAAGCTGAAGTCCGCCTTCCCGTCCTTGCTGATGTTCTGGATGATGACGTCCACCTCGATGTTGGCGTCGGCCACTGGGCCCAGAATGCGGTAGGCAATGCCGGGCGTGTCGGGCACGCCGAGCACCGAGACCTTGGCTTCGCCGCGGTTGAACGCAATGCCTGATACGACGGCTTGTTCCATTTTTTCGTCTTCCTCAAAAGTAATCAATGTGCCCGACTGCATTTCTTCGGCCAGGTCGATGTCCCAGGGGGTAAAGCTCGAAAGCACCCGCATGGGCACTTTGTACTTGCCCGCAAACTCCACCGAGCGGATCTGCAGCACCTTGCTGCCCAGGCTGGCCATTTCCAGCATTTCCTCGAAGCTCACCGTGCCCAGGCGGCGGGCCGCCGGGACGACGCGCGGGTCGGTGGTGTAGACGCCATCGACATCGGTGTAGATCAGGCATTCGGCCGCCCCCATGGCCGCAGCAATGGCCACGGCCGAGGTGTCAGAGCCGCCGCGCCCCAGGGTGGTGATGTTGCCCAGCTCGTCGATGCCCTGAAAGCCGGTGACGATGACCACACGGCCTGCATCCAGATCGCCCTGCACGCGATGGCTGTCAATGGATTCGATGCGCGCCTTGGTGTGGCTGCTGTCGGTGCGCACCGGCACCTGCCATCCAGCGTAGCTGACCGAGGGCATGCCCTCGGCCTGCAGTGCAATGGCCAGCAGGGCCGATGAAGCCTGCTCGCCGGTGGCAGCCAGCATGTCGAGTTCGCGGTGGTAGTCGCTCGTTGCGCGCGCGGGCGCCAGCTCGGCCGCCAGGCCCAGCAGGCGATTCGTTTCCCCGCTCATGGCGCTGGGCACCACCACGATCTGGGGGCCGGCGCGCGCCCATTTGGCGACGCGCCGCGCCACGTTGCGAATGCGCTCGGGCGAGCCCATGGAGGTGCCGCCGTATTTGTGAACGATCAAGGGCATGAAAATAGGTGCGACGGGAACCGGGGTCTGCGGCGCAGGTTGCAAGGCGTTTTGGGGCGCCGCCGGTGCCTTGTGCTTTAAGGAGCCAAAACCGGGGGATTGTACCAATGGAGCCGATCGTTGCTGCGCCGCACAAAACCCGCGCCCACCTTGATTTCGATCCGGTGCCCGCGTGTGGTGCAGGCGGCAATCTGGCGCTGCAGTTCGTGCAGCTGCGCAGCGCTTGGGGCGCAACCGTGCTCGCTTTGCAACCAATGGCGCAGCACGTTGGCCTGGCGGCCCGTGCTGAGTTGCTGCAGCGCGCGAATCTGCGGTGGCGTGCCCACGGCGACCAAGTCGCCCTGCGCCACTTCAAGCAGCAGCTGCTGCGCCTGCGCCGCGTGCGCGCTGCTGCGGGCAAAGGTGTCGCGAAAGGCCGGGAACTGCGCCTCCAGCACCGGCATGAGTTGGGCCCGGATGCGGTTGCGCGTAAAGCGCAGGTCACCATTGCTCGGGTCTTCCACCCAGGGCTCGGCGCGCGCGCGCAGCCAGTCGCGCACTGCCCGGCCTGGCACACGCAGCAGCGGCCGGTAC
>JBATPF010000074.1:0-5746 GCA_049291355.1 Giesbergeria sp. | reverse complement strand
GCTTCTTCGTTGAGCCCGAGACGGAACACCGCCTCGGCCTTGTCCTGGCGGATCAGCGTCTGCGCCAGCATCAGGTAGGTCAGGTTGGCTTCGCGGATTTCGGCGAGCACTTGTTCGTGGTTCATGGCACTTTCCTTTTCAGGTGGAGGGCACCTTGCATGCCTTATGCGTGCTTTGGTGATCCGGTGAAATGGATTGTGAAACGGGGCCAAAAAGAAATTAAGTCAGCATCTGACTGCGTGGCGCGTCTGGTTTCGGGATGCGGCGTGTAGGAATTTGCCTTACAAGCCACTGCGTGGTCGGCCTGCAAGGCACAGTGGGGCGCACTGCTGCGCGCAGGCACGCCGGTACGCCAAAACGGCGCCGTCTGCTCTGCTCGGCGTTACACGATTCTTTTCGAACCCGCGGCTGCCACGGTCTCCAGGTTCATCAGCGCCGCTTCCACCGCCGCTGCCGTGGTGCGCGGCTGCTCCATCGGGAACAGGTGGGTCCCGTCGAGCATGCTCACGCGCCCACTTGCGATGCGGGTGGTCATGGCCATGCCCACCTGCTGCATCTCGACGGACGAGAGCCCGCCAATGAAAGCGGCCGGGCACGCGAGCGGGTGCTTGCGCAGCAGCGTGGTCAGGTTGTGCGGCAGCGTGTTGTAGATGGCCGTCTCCACTGCCCGGTCAAAGCGCAGGACCCGCTGGCCCGCGTCGTCTTCCAGCCCGTGCGCGATGTAGTCGCGCAGCACCTGCGGGTCCCAGAGCGCAAATGCCTTCTTGCGCGCGAAGTGCTGCAGCGCTTCTTCGTCGCTGGCCCAGCGGTTGCGCCGCTGGCGGCTCACGCGGCCGGGTGACACCGCGCCCACCATTTGCGTGCGCTTGGCAACGCTCACGGCATTGGCCTTCCAGCCGCTGATCAGCGGTGAGTCCAGCATCAGCACCGCGCGCGCCAGCTCTGGGTGCACGGCGGCGGTCATCACGCTGACAATGCCGCCCAGCGAATGGCCGACGAGAAACACCGGCTCGCCGCGCTTTTGAACTTGGGCCTGCGCAAAGTCGGCCAATTGCTGCACCAGATGCGGCCAGTTGCTGGTGACGGGGTAGCGCGGATCGTGGCCAAAGCGGTCGATGGCGCTCAGCGTGAAGCCGCGCGCGCGCAATTGCTCAAACAATAGGCTGTAGGTGCCGCCGGGAAAGCTGTTGCCGTGGGAGAAAACGATGTGGGGCATAGGTAGGGAAAGGCGTGTGCGACAGAAGGAGAGCGCCCGATCCATGGCCGCGCACGAAGTCAGCGCGCGTGCTTGCTGCACGCGAGCCGATTTTTAGCGATCAAACGGGCCGGAGGTCTTGCGCAATGGCTGGTAGCGGCAACCCGGCGCGTGCAGGGGAGAGGCGCAGGGCTGGGCTCCCGCGTCCCATTGGGGGCTTTCGATGGTGTCAAAGGCCTTGCGCAGTTCCGCGCCCCAGCGGTCGTGCAGCATGCGAAAGTAGGGGTTGCCTTCGTCGATGCAGGCAATTTTGTCGCTTTCGTAGCGGTTGGCTTCGTAGAGCACCATATCGAGGGGCAAGCCCACCGACAGATTGGATTTGAGCGTGCTGTCCATGGACACCAGCGCGCACTTGGCGGCGTCGTCCAGCGAGGTGTCGGGTGTGAGGATGCGATCGAGCACCGGCTTGCCGTATTTCGACTCGCCCACCTGGAAGTAGGGCGTTTCGTCGGTGGCTTCAATGAAATTGCCCGCGGAATACACTTGGAACAAGCGCATTTGCTCGCCACGAATCTGTCCGCCTAGCACCAGCGACACGTTGAACTCGACGCCCGCCTGCCGAAGCGCCTCACCGTCGCGCTCGTGCACGTTGCGCACGGCGCAGCCCAGTACGCGTGCGGCGTCGAACATGCTGCTGGCGTTCCAAATCGTTGTCGGCTCGCCGCGGGTTTCGTCGTCCACGATTTGCGTGGTTTGCAGTGCCTCGCGCACCGACTGCGCAATCGACAGGTTGCCAGCCGACAGCAGGACCAGGAAGCGACTACCCCGCTTCTCGTAGATCATCATCTTGCGAAACGAGCTGATCTGGTCCAGCCCGGCATTGGTGCGCGAGTCGGACAGGAACACCAGGCCGGCGTTGAGTTTGATGGCGACGCAATACGTCATGAATGCAAAGAGGGCGAAGCGAAAGACCACAAAGTGTAGTGGCCCCTGCGGTCCGTTGCTGGCGCTTCTATGATGGTCCGGATGATTTCCACCCGCCCCTTTGCTGTCCCGTCGCTGCACTCGCACCTTGTTCCCGCTCTGCGCGCCGCGCTTTGTGGTGCCGTCCTCGCCCTGCTGGCGGCTTGTGGCGGCGGCAAGGACGACGAAGCGACCGCCGTCCAACCGCCGCCGATGCCAGTGAACCCGGTGGGGCGGGGCAGCTTCAAGGCCAGCGCGCCACTGGGCACCGTGGCGGCCGACGAGATCGCTGCCGCGCTGGCAGAAGACGGCTCGCGGGTGCAGAACGTGGTGCCGCGCTATGCCGTGGCTTCCTGGCGCCTCGAATACACGACCATTGACGCCGATGGCCGCGAAGTGCGGGCTTCTGGCTTGGTGAGCGTGCCGCAAAAACCTGCGGGCAGCGCCAGCCCGGTGCTCAGCTACCAGCACGGAACCATCTTTCATGACGAGGAAGCGCCCAGCGTGCACGCGGTACCGGGCGAAGTGGCCGTGGTGTTGGCGTCGCTCGGCTATGTGGTGCTGGCGCCAGACTACGTGGGCTTTGGCGTCTCGCGCGGCACGCCGCATCCGTATTTGCTGGCCGTGCCTACCGCAGCTGCGGTCAATGACTTCATCACAGCGGCAACCTACTGGCGTGCCGCCAACGGGGTGCAGGACAACGGCCAGCTCTTTCTCGCCGGCTACTCCGAAGGCGGCTACGCCACCCTGGCTGCGCACCGTGAGCTGCAGGCCACCGGCTCGCCGCACCTCGCCCAGTTGCGCATGGCCGTGGCCGGCGCCGGGCCGTACGACGTGCAAACCACGCTCGACGCCTTGATTGACGTGGTGCGCGCAAAGCAGCCGCTCCTGGGCGCGCTGATCAATCCAGGCCTTTTGCGCTACCTGGGCAGCAGCGCGCAGCGCGAAGTGCGCCGTGCCGTGCTGAGCCAACTGATTCCGGGCGATGCCGACGTGGTCTACGACACGCGCTTTCTCGACAGCTTTTTTGCCGACGACACGCGTGCCATCGCGCAGAACAGCAGCGTCTACGACTGGCGACCGCAGGTGCCGGTGGCGCTGTTCCATGGTCGGGACGACAAAACAGTTCCTTACGCCAGCTCATTGAACACCTTGGCAGCCATGCAGAAAAGAGGCGCGGGCGGTCTCGTTTCGCTGACCGATTGCCAAGCCAGTCCGGCCGGCCATATTCCCTGCGTGCCGCCGTTTGTGGAATTCATGCTGGGGCGCGTGGGGGCCGTGGCGCAGGGGCTGTAGCCTCAATTGCCTATTGCCTGCAAGGCGGCGTCCACCGTCTTTTGTGCCTCGGCCAGTATCTGCGCCAGATGCTCGGCCCCACGGAAGCTTTCGCCGTAGATTTTGTAGATGTCTTCGGTGCCTGAGGGCCGCGCGGCGTACCACCCACTGGGCGCACTTACCTTGATACCGCCGATGGCGGCGCCGTTGCCGGGGGCCTTGGTGGATACCGAGGTGATCGTTTCTCCTGCCAGCATTTTGGTGGTGATCTGATCGGCCGACAGCGCGGCCAGCGCCTGCTTTTGCTGCGTGTTCGCCGGGGCTTCTACGCGGTCTGCAGAGGGTTCACCCAAGTCTGCCGTCAATGCCCCGTACAAGCGGCCCGGGTCGCTGCCGGTGACGGCGGTGATCTCGGCGGCCAGCAGGGCGGCGGTCATGCCGTCCTTGTCCGTCGTCCACGCCGTGCCGTCGCGACGCAAAAAGGCCGCGCCAGCGCTCTCTTCGCCGGCAAACCCCAGGCTGCCGTCCAGCAAACCCTGTGAGAACCACTTAAAGCCTACGGGCACATCGAATACCGCGCGCTTGAGCCTGGCGGCCACGCGCTCGATCAGCTCGGTGGTCACCACCGTCTTGCCCACGGCCGCGTGCGCCCCCCATTGCGGCCGGTGGCGAAAGAGGTAGTCGACCGCGACGGACAGGTAATGGTTGGGCACCAGCAAGCCCGCGCCGGGCGTAACGATGCCATGTCGGTCGTGGTCGGTGTCGCAGGCAAAGGCAACGTCGAAGCGGTCTTTCGCGGCGATGAGTTTTTGCATGGCAAAGCGCGACGATGGGTCCATGCGGATCTGCCCATCCCAGTCCAGCGTCATAAACGCAAACTGCGGGTCCACCACCTCGCTCAGTACGGTGAGATCGAGCCGCCAGCGCTCGGCAATCGCCGGCCAGTAGTGCACGCCGGCACCGCCGAGCGGGTCCACCCCCAAACGAAGCCCCGAGCCGCGAATGGCTTCCATGTCGATGGCGTGGTCAAGGTCGTCCACGTAGTGGCGCAAAAAGTCATGTTGGTGCGTGGTGCTGGCCCGCTGCGCCTGTGCAAGCGGCATGCGACGCACGCCTTGCAGAGCCTGCTCCAAATAGCGGTTCGCAGCCGCGCCAATGGCCTGGGTGATGTCCGAGCCGGCCGGGCCGCCATGCGGCGGGTTGTACTTGAAGCCGCCGTCCCGTGGTGGGTTGTGAGAGGGCGTGACGACAATGCCGTCGGCTTGCGAGGCGCTGACGGCACGGTTGCGGTTGTGCACAAGGATGGCGTGCGAGACCGCCGGGGTGGGAGTGAACTCGCCGCCCTTTGCCAGCATCACGTCCACGCCATTGGCGGCCAGCACTTCGAGCGCGCTGTCGCAGGCAGGCTTGGAGAGCGCATGCGTGTCGATGCCCAGAAACAGCGGCCCGCCAATGCCCTGTGCGCGCCGGTGGTCGCAAATGGCCTGCGTGATGGCCAGCACATGCCATTCGTTGAACGACACGTCGAACGCCGAGCCACGGTGGCCCGAGGTGCCAAACGCCACGCGCTGTGCAGCCACACAGGGGTCGGGGCGCTCGGAAAAATAGGCCGCCAGCAGTTTGTCGACATCGATCAGAACGGACGCGGGTGCGGGTTTGCCGGCCAGGGGGCTTTGGTGCGTTCCCATGGCTTAGGCCTTCGCCTTGTGGCGGCGCAATTGCTCTTGCGCAGCGCCCACCACGTGGGCAGCGTCGAAACCAAAATGGGCCATGACTTCCTTGCCCGGAGCCGACGTGCCAAACGAGTGCATGGCCAAAATGGCGCCATGGCGGCCCACGTACCGCTCCCAGCCCAGGCCGGAGCCCGCCTCTATTGACACGCGTGCCTGCACCGCGTCGGGCAGCACGCTCTCCTGGTACGCCGCGTCCTGGCGCTCGAACAGCTCCCACGACGGCATGCTGACGACACGGGCGTGAACGCCCTCCTTTTTGAGTTGCTCGTACGCAGTGATGCACAGCGCCACTTCGCTGCCGGTGGCCAGCAGCAGCACTTCGGGCGAACCCTCCTCGAAATCGGCCAGCACATAGGCGCCTTGGGCCACGCCGGCCGCGCTGGCGTACTGCGTGCGGTCCAGGGTGGGCAAGGCTTGGCGCGAGAGCACCAGGCTGGTGGGGCCGTCGGTGGACTGCATGGCAATGCGCCAGGCCTCTACGGTTTCATTGGCGTCTGCGGGGCGCAGCACGACCATGCCCGGCATGGCGCGCAGCGAGGCGAGTTGCTCGATAGGCTGGTGCGTGGGGCCATCTTCGCCC
>JBATPF010000073.1:0-17540 GCA_049291355.1 Giesbergeria sp. | reverse complement strand
GGATGACATAGACCGTCGCATACTGGCCCTACTGCAGGATGACGCCGACCTTTCCGTTAGCGAGGTCGCAGCCCTCGTAGGCTTATCCAGCACGCCATGCTGGAAGCGCATACAGAAACTCAAGGACGATGGCGTCATTTTGAAACAGGTCGCCTTGTGCGACCCCAAGAAATTGGGTCTGAACACCACCGTCTTCGTCAAGGTATCCACGAATCAGCACAACGAGGCTTGGCTTCAGAAATTCGCGCGAGCCGTACAAGAGTTCCCAGAAGTAGTCGAGGCTTACCGCATGAGTGGTGATGTCGATTATCTGCTGCGTGTAGTCGTGCATGACATCCAAGGCTACGACGCGGTTTACAAGAATTTGATCAAGGCCTGCGAGCTCTATGACGTGAGCTCTAGCTTTGCCATGGAGCAGATCAAGTACTCCACGGCGCTGCCCATGGATGCACATGCACAAGAGCAGGCGGCGTTGGCGCGATTGCGAGCCTCCTCCGAAAACACTTGAAGTTCAATTGGATCTGAGCTGGGGAAGCGCTGAGTCGATACCCGCCAGCTGGGCAGGCAGGATGCTGTTCAAAACGGGCTGCTGTCGGTTTCAAGGACGCCTTGTTCCCCGCCTTGAAATACGGGGCGGTTCAGCATTCCTTCCGAGCGTGAATCTTCTCCTCTGACGTCGGCCAGCGTCCCGCTAGCAGCCCCGCTCCTTCGCCGGCGGTTAGGAAAGCTCTTGACTGCCATGAGCTCGAAGGCTGTTCAGTACTTTTCCATGGGGCTCCAACATCTGGAGTCCGGCTGAAAGCTGAGCCGCTTCGTTCTGTGTCTTGCCAAGCACCTGCCCGAGATGCGCACGGCCTCGTTGAAGGGTGGGCTCTGCTCATTTTGAGGCATCGTTCTAAGTAATTTCCCCTAGTTATCTGTCAAAAAAGAGAAAAGTTATCCCTTTTCATAGGCATCGATGGTAGTATTTTATTCATTCGGTACAGATCAGGGTATTTTTATGGATTCAAAACTGGATGCTCATGCGTCTGACTACGCGGTAGGGACGAGGCTGACGCGCATCGGACGTTGGGAAGAGAGTGCGCTGGTGTATGCCAACCCGCCGGTGGTACGCGGCACGACTGTATTTGCAGATTCTCTGGCGCAATGGCGCCAGCGCGCAGGACTGCATGCGAGTGACAAGCCACAGGCAAACTATGGCCGCTTCGGAACCCTGACGACATCAGCCTTCGAGTCGGCCATCGCAGAATTGGACAATGCCTACCGCGCGTTGTGCTTTCCCTCTGGTCTAGCCGCCTGCACTCACGCGCTGTTGTCCGTGTGCAAGCCGGGAAGCCATGTACTAGTGACGGAATTTGTTTACTGGCCCTTGCGTGAATTCGTCGAGCGCACGCTGCGTGGTCTTGGCATCCGGGTGGAGTTCTTCTCAGAACTGGATGCAGAAGGAGTATCCGCTCGTTTCTGTGCAGATACATGTGCGATTTACTTGGAGTCGCCAGGATCCGTGACATTCGAGATCAGTGACATCGATCAAATCGCGCAAAGTGCGCGAGTTCGCGGCATACGGGTGCTAATGGACAACACTTGGGCTACGTCCGTCTTGTTCCGTCCCCTGGACCATGGTGTGGATATTGCAATCCAGTCGGCCAGCAAGTACATCGGCGGACATTCGGACTGCATTCTCGGTGTCGCCTCGTGCAACAAGGAAACGTGGAATCTGCTGGCTTCATCGGCAACCCGCTTCGGCCAGACGGCCTCGCCGGATGATCTCTATCAAGGCCTGCGCGGCTTGCGCACACTCGAGGTGCGTCTGCGCAGGCATGGCGAGGCCGCGCTGGCCTTGGCACGTTGGCTCGATCTGCAGCCCGAGGTCGCAGTGGTGCTGTCGCCGGGGCTTCCTTCGCACCCAGGACACTCCCGCTTCACGCGCCTGTTCGACGGCGTCTCCGGCCTGTTCTCCTTTGTCTTCAAGCCAATGACCGAACAGTGCTTGGGCGCCTTTTTCGACTCGCTGAGACTTTTCGGCATCGGTCTATCCTGGGGCGGGTTTGAGAGTCTGATGGTGCCGCTTGCGGCCCGCCCGGGTTCAATGCTGCCTGATGCGGCCCGTGGAGGGCAGCTTGTTCGCGTGCATGCAGGGCTCGAGAGCATCGAAGATTTGCTCGACGATTTGCGCCACGCTTTCGAGACCCTGCGCAGTTCGGCACCAGTCCCTTCACCGATGCGGGTGCCCCTGGCATATGAAAACTCCTTGAATCAACGGGGACGGCGTTGAAACCAGCTTGCAAGCAATCTCTGTTTCTGTTGCAAAGGACCAGTTGCAGCTACCGGCGGTCCGCGCGACTGCTGTGCTTGGAGCTCGTCAGGTACCCGGCAATCTGTATCACCCCCACCGATTCACACCTTTGACTGGCATGGCCACTACGCTGTCCCTCGACCTCTATCCCAGCAGCTATGCACAGGCCCGTACGCGCTTCCTAGGCGCTGCGCGCACTGCAGGCGCTGTCCTGTTTAGCCAAGTCTTGCCCAGAATACGAGGTCCGGAGAATGAAGAGCTGGCACTCGATGCGGCCTATGTGGGTGTGCCAGATGCAGAGCGGGTGCTGGTTATGCTGGCCGGTACGCATGGTTCGGAAGGCTACGCCGCATCGCCTCTGCTGACGGCTTTCCTTCGGGAATCGCAGCAACTTGCTCGCTCGTATGCAGGTGTGGGCATATTGCTTGTGCACGCGGTGAATCCTTATGGTTTTGCCTACACGCTGCGCACCAATGAAAACAATGTTGATCTCAACCGCAACTTTATTGATTTTTCCGCGTTGCCGCCATCCAACAATAGCTACCGCGAACTCCATCCCTTGCTGCTCCCTGCCGACCGCAGTACAGCGGGGCGTGCAGCTGCACGGCATGCTCTTGCAGCCTGGAGCGCCGCGCACGGGCAGGCTGCCTTTTTTAATGCGGTCTTCATGGGCCAGTACGACTTGCCCGAAGGCCTGATGTACGGTGGTCGTGAGCGCGAGTGGTCTAACCTCGCTCTGGAATTCGTGACGCGTCGGTTCCTCCGCGGCACAAGACGCATCGCTTTCATCGACTGGCATACGGGTCTGGGCGAGTATGGTAAGCCCTTCTTTTTATGCTTTAACGAGGTGGGCAGCCTCCAGTGGGAGCGTTGCTGCGACTGGTGGGGGCGCGACGCGGTGGACACCCGTTCAGGTTTCGATGGCGCACCCCGCCCCCAGTACTCGGGCCTCGTGTTCCATGGCATGCGCCGATTCTGCGCTAGCGCTGACTTCTCCGGCGCGGTGATTGAGTTTGGCACCACGCCTCCGGACATCACGATTGAGGGCCTGCTGGACGACAATCGCCTCCGCTTCGACGATGCCGCCGCGCTTGATGCGCATGAGCGTGGGGCATTGCTTGAGCGCGCCATGGCATCGTTCTGCCCCTCAGATCAAGACTGGCGCCGCCGCGTCCTAGACACAGGACTGGCAATCTCCCGCCAAGCCTTTCATGGTATGTGCGCCCAGGATCCGGCGCTTTGACTAGGAATTGCTATGACCAAGAGCATTGATCACTTCATGTACGGTGGCAGCAACCTGGAAGACCTGTGCAACCAGTTCGCCGGCCTCTCCGGCATTCAGGCAACACCCGGTGGCAGCCACCCGACCCTGGGCACGCACAATCGCCTTTTGGGCAACAGATCGGGAACGCAGACCTACCTTGAATTCATCGCGCCGGACCGATCAATGGATGTACAAAGCGAGATGCGCGCAAGCTTGGAAGCATTGTCCCGGCCGCAACTGCACCGGTTCATCATGCGTTGCACCTCCATGGACTTTGCCCCCTTGGCGGCTGCCTACCGGGAGGCAGGTATCGACGCTCCAGTGCACGACTTGCAGCGCATCACGCCTGAAGGAAGAACGTTGAGATGGCGACTCATGATTCCGGCGGCGAACCCCTACGGGCTCTTCGCGCCCTTCTTTATCGACTGGCTCGATAGTCCTCACCCCTCCCAAAGTTTAGATGCACGGCTCAGCGTGCTGGACTGCGAGGCGGGACATCCACAAGCACCGCGGCTCGTGCGACTCTGGAAAAATTTAGGTGTTGATATTGCATTGCGCGCAGCAGATTCGCCTTATATGCGTGTGCTTTTGGATACCCCGCGCGGTATTGTCGCTCTCACTTCAGACAACCGCTAACTTTCGCCCCTCCCTCAACCGTTCGCCACTGAAAAGGTATCCGCCATGACTTCATTCGCCAAGATTCTCCGCGCCGCCTCATTTGCAGTACCCCTAATTGTGAACGTGAGTTCGCTTCAGGCACAGCCGTTGCAAAAAGTAAGGATTGGCTATCCGCCAGCATGGTCTGCCGTTGAAGCAGCAATTCCATTTGGCGACACGCTGGGTTACTTTAAAGAAGAGGGTCTGGCGCTCGATTATGTATCCGTACAGGGCACCGCGGTTCTAATGCCGCAGGTAGCCAACGGCTCCGTAGAGTTCGGCATCATGAACCCCGACTTGGCCATCATTGCTGCGTCCAAGAACGAAGCCTTTCCAATCAAATTTTTCTATAACTTTTATCCCCGAAATATTTTCGAGTTCACAGTCCTTAAGGATAGTCCCATCAAATCATTGGCCGACCTCAAGGGAAAGAAGTTAGGTGTAGGAGCGTTGAGTTGGGGCAATCTGCCAATGTCGCGACTGATGCTGCAAGATGTAGGAATAACTTGGATGAAAGACATACAGGTTATGCCGGTCGGTGTCGGTGCGGCGGCGTGGGAGAGGCTTAAATCAGGCAGCGTTGATGCGCTCAACTTACCTGCTACGCAGAACGTCATGATGGAGCAGGGTGGAACGCCCATACGGCGCTTGGAAATTCCAGCGGAGTTCCGTACTGTGTTTTCAAACGGTATCGCAACTAGCGATGCGCTGATTCAGAAAAATCCAAAGCTTGTCGAAGCCATGGGGCGAGCCGTTGCGAAGTCGATGGTTGCCTGCATTACCAACACGGAGGCTTGCGTTCGCGCCTATTGGAAGATCGATCCGAGCTCAAAACCAACGGCTGATAACGAGGCGCAGTGGGTACGAACCTTCGTAGCCGTTAATCAAGGGTCCTACAAAATTGGCGAAACGGCATCTTTGACGGGTCGGCACGGAGCTTACACAGAAATGGACTGGAAGAACATTATCCAGAAGATGAAGGATGGGGAACAGATATCCGCGACGAATTTCGATAGCTCGAAGCTGTACACAAATCAGTTCGTCAAGGGGTTCAATGCTTTTGATCCAGAAGCCGTCCGCGCTACGGCCCGGATCGCTAAACCATGAGGTCGGTAGAGCCGAATGAAGTGGTGATGAAGAAAAACATGCTTCTACACCTGCGCGACATCAGCGTAAGCTACCCAAGCCGTCGAGGTCGGGTTCTTGCGCTGGAAAACCTCAACTTGGCGGTTGAGCCATCATCGTTTGTTTCGGTCTTGGGCCCTTCCGGTTGCGGTAAGTCCACGCTGGTCAATTTGGCATCGGGCCTGCTCAAACCAACAACTGGTACGGTGGAGTTCGATGGCGTGGTAGCCAATGGCGCACGCGACGACGTTGGGGTGGCATTTCAACAGGCGGCATTGCTACCCTGGAAAACTTCTCTCGAGAACGTGTTGCTGCCGATCCGGTTGGCCGGTCAGCCCGTGCCCGTTGCACTGCAACGGGCACGGGCATTGCTCGATCTGGTCGGCCTGGCGGGGTTCCACGACCGTTATCCACATGAACTTTCGGGAGGCATGCAGCAGCGCGTGTCGTTGGCGCGTTCACTTATCCGCGACCCATCTGTTCTTGTTATGGACGAGCCGTTTTCCGCCCTTGATGCGATGACGCGCGAGAACATGATGATTGAATTGCAGCGGATTTGGTTGGAGACTCGACCGTCGGTGCTCTTCATAACGCATTCGATCCAGGAGGCAGTTTTCCTATCAGACCGAGTCGTGGTCATGAGTGGGCGTCCTGGTAAGGTCATTGCTGACGTACGAGTCGACCTAGACCGGCCGCGAGACGTGCATACGCTTGCCCACCCTCGTTTCATCGAGCTGTCGAACCAGCTGCGCGAACTTTTCAACCGGGAGGCGTAGATGCAATCTGCACCCCCATCGCCTGCGGGTAACGTCCCATGAGTCGTCTTACCAATATCCTGCGCTTACTCGGCCTGAGATTGGGGCCAGTGTTGTTGCTCGGCATTGTCTGGTACGCAATCGTGCACGGCTTCAGTATCCCCAGCCGCCTCATGCCGGACCCGGTCGAAGTTACCAGGCGAATCTATTTCGGCCTGATCTCCAACGCTGACCTGTGGCCCCACCTATGGCTGACGCTCAAGAGTACTCTGGCTGGTTACGCACTCGGGGCTGTGCTGGCCGTTGCTTTGGGAAGTTTATTGGCCATGAATCGAAAGCTCGAACTGCTTGTCTACCCGCTCGTCGTGCTGATCCAGGCCGTACCCAAGGTGGCCATTGCTCCCCTGGTATTGCTATGGCTGGGCTTTGAAGCACGCAGCACCATCACCCTGGTAGCGCTGATTTGCTTCTTCCCAGTTTTTGTCGGCACATTCGTCGGTGTACGTTCTACCCCGTCGGTGCTGCTAAATCTATTCCGCACCCTGAATGCATCGGCTCTCAAAACGTACTTTCATTGCAACCTGCCCAACGCCGCAGGTTCCATCGCTGCCGGTCTGCAAGTGGGATGGGGTTTTGCGCTAGTGGGCTGCGTTGTCATGGAATTCATTATGGGTATGGGTGGAGCAGGTTTTCTGATCGATAACTCGGCCAATGCGCTCGATGCCGTGACCGCTGTCGCCGCCATGGTGCTGCTTGGTGTGTTAGGCCTCATTGGAGGCACCTTGCTCGTGATGCTCAAGAACCGTGTGGTTTTTTGGGAAGGAGTGCGTCGCAATGGATGATCAAAGAGAGCCTGTTCCCGACTGGATGCGTCTGGCACTTCCTGTGACGGGCATTCTGATGTTTTTGGCCTTGTGGCAGGGATTGGCACAGTTTGTGGTTGCCGACTCAGCGCTACTTCCCACTCCTCAACAAACGGCGGGCAATCTCTGGGCGTGGATACAAAGCGGCGGGTTCTTTCCGCACCTCTTTGCCACTACCTACGGTGCCATCGGCGGACTGGCTATCGGCGCTGGGCTGGGCGTGGCGGCAGGGATTCTCGTGGGCGAGGTCCGCATTCTAGATCGCACCCTCTACCCCATGGCGATGGCCTTGCAGGCAATGCCCGTGGTGGCCATCGCGCCCTTGGTAATTGTCTGGTTCGGCATCGGGCTGGCATCCAAGATGGCGCTCGTGGCGATTGGAACCTTCTTCGTAATGTTCATCAATACCGTAGCCGGCATGCACGCAGCCCCAGTGGAACTTCTCGACATGGGACGCGCTTTCGGTGGGAGTCGCTGGCGAATCGCGTTCTCCATCAAAGTTCGCGCCGCGCTCGATTATGTCTTCAGCGGACTGGAGGTTTGCGCAGCGCTGAGCTTCATCCTATGCGTCGTCGGCGAGTTCCTGGCTGCTAACGCAGGGCTGGGCTACTTCCTGCGCGCAGCCTCCTACAACATTGACGCAACCTCAATGTTCTCAGCTGTTGTCGTGCTGGCCGTAATGGCCTCCGCGCTGGCGCTGGGGGTGCGGTTCGCCCACCATCGTGCGGTATTTTGGAAATACCGCAAGAGCTAATTGATTAACCGGAAATAACAAGGAGTATCGAATGTCCTCTGAAGATGCCCTGGCCGTAAACCAGGAACTGTTGCAAACTTGGGCTGATGCCTCGCCTTTCATCACGCATTGCCAAATGCGCGTCACGGAAGTTGACGCCGACAAGGGCTTTGTCGAGATGAAGATGCCGATGCTGCCGACGCTTGCGCGCGATGCCGCCGGGCGCCAATTTCATGGCGGACCGGTCGCATCACTGATCGACACGGCTGGAGACTTCGCCGTCGCGCTGGTGGCCGGAGGGGGGGTGCCTACCATTAACTTCCGTGTCGACTACGTCCGGCCTTCCAGCGGCGAGTATCTTGTGGCGCGGGCAACAGCGCGCCGCGTAGGCCGAATGATAGGCGTGGCTGATGTTGACATCTTCGATGACCAGGGTCGCCTTACCGCAATTGGTCGTGGTTGCTATGGTTCACAACCAGGCTGAAACCCGCCATGAGTAGCCCACCTTTCCCGAACACCACCAACCTTGGTGGCATGATTGCATCACAGTGCGGCGACATTCAGCCTTGGTTGATTGAAGTGGATGTTGACGGTGCCGAACGGGTTTTTGGTTACTGCGACCTGCGTCGTCTTTCGGCAGGCGTGGCACGAGCGCTGCAGGCGCGGGGATTGGCGCCAAATGCGCGCGTCGGGATCATCGGACTGAACAGTGCGGAGTATGTGCTGACCTACTTTGGCATCATGCAGGCTGGCTTTTGCGCAGTACCCATCGGCAGCAAGTTTGCGCAAGAAACAGTGGAGTACGTGCTGAACGACGCACACGTCGAACTGTTATACGCTGATATCGACTGGGCTCGTCGGCTCGCCGGAAAAGTTTCGCTGCTTCCACTTGATGATCATGAAGCCTGGGCCGCGCACCTTGATCTCGGTCCATTTGAGGTGGTGAGCGTCCAGGCCAACGCTCCGGCGACCATCCTCTACACCTCCGGATCAACCGGTGTCCCCAAGGGAGTGCCCCTGACCCACGGCGGCTATATCTGGACGCTGGGCGCAGCGTCGGTGAATGGAGGGAACTTCATACATGAAAATGCGGCATGCGTTCTGACAGCCGCGCCGCTGTCGCATATGAATGCGCTTTTCCTCACCAAAATCGTGACCGCCTACGGTGGAACGCTTGTACTGATGCGGCGGTTTGATGCGAGGCGCTTCCTGGAAACAGTGGCGCGCCACCGCTGCGATATGGTCACGGCGGTGCCCACCATGCTGGCGCTGTGCGCTCGTGAGCGCGACTCAATCGCCCGGCTCGACTTGAGATCGGTGCAAAGTGTCGCGATGGGATCGGCCCCCGTTACCGAAGCACTCTTCGATCAAGTGGCTTCCATGTTTCCCAATGCGACTGTTCAGAACGGCTGGGGAACCACCGAGACCGGCCCCGCAGTTTTTGGTCCGCATCCGCAAGGCCTGATCCGGCCGCCTCTAGCCCTTGGGTATCCCCTACCTGGCGTGCAGGTGCGCCTCGAAGGGGGTAGCGCAACTGAAGGGGAGCTATTTGTGCGCAATGGAGCAATCATGCCGGGATACCTGAATCGCCCAGAAGAGAGTCAAAAGCGGTTGCTGGACGGTTGGTACAGGACGGGTGACATGATGCGCCGCGACGCTGAAGGTTTCTTCTACTTCGTCGACCGTGTCGACGATATGTTCGTCTGCGGTGGCGAAAACATATATCCCGGCGAGGTTGAGTTGCTTCTCGAAAAGCACCCAGGGGTGGCACAAGCGGCAGTCGTGCCCGTGCCGGACGAGATTAAGGGTCAGATTCCCGCAGCCTTCATCGTGCGAAGGCCCGGTAGCACAGTCGACGAACACGAGCTCAAGTCCTTCGCCTTGACTAGCGGCCCGGCCTACCAGCATCCGCGCTTCGTCCGGTTTATAGACGAGATGCCGTTATCGGCCACCAACAAGATAGACAAGACGCGCATCAAGAAGATGGCCACCGAACTGAGTCGCTGAGAAGCGCGCGGCGCATGATTTTTGGGCGCCACACCCCATACAACCAACAACAGGATAAAACATGAAAGCACAGATCATTCGCTCTCACGGCGATATTGACCAGATCACGTATGAAGAAAACTGGCCAACTCCGACGCCGGAAGATGGATACGTTGTCATCCGAGTGGGTGCCTGCGCGCTCAATTACCACGACCTCTTCACCCTGCGTGGCATGCCCGGAATCACAGTGCCGATGCCAATAATCATGGGAATCGACATGGCGGGCACCGTCTTCTCTGTCGGGACCAACTGCGGCGTGTGGAAGGAAGGCGATCGCGTGTTGGTCGATCCCCTTACGCGCAGCCGCTATGCGCTGCTCGGAGAAACTTCGGATGGCGGTCTCGCCGAGTATTGCAAGGTCCCTGCCGATCAGCTTATTCGCCTGCCGGAAAACGTAAGCTTCGAGAAGGCAGCCGCTTTGCCGGTTGCCTATGGCACTGCCTACCGCATGATGGTCGTGCGTGGCGGCTTGCCTCTCGATGGCAGCGCCGCCGGGAAAAAAATATTCATCCTCGGTGCTTCGGGCGGGGTCGGTACTTGCTGCGTCCAGTTGGCAAAGCTTAGTGGGGCAGAGGTGATTGTCGCGGCGTCCAGTCAGGAGAAGCTTGACAAGCTGCGAGAGTTGGGAGCGGATCATGGCATCAACTACAAGGCGGGCGATTTTCTGAAAACACTGTACGCTATAGCGGGCAAACCACGCATCTCGGGCGAAGGAGGCGCGGATACTGTTATAAATTTCACCGGCGGTGATACTTGGGTGCCCTCACTGAAGGCGTTGCGCAAGGGAGGCACGTTGCTGACCTGCGGCGCTACCGCTGGCTTCGATACCAAGACGGATTTGCGTTACATCTGGACGTTCGAGTTGAACGTCTTAGGATCGAATGGATGGGAGACCGACGATCTGCACGCCCTGCTTCGCCTCGTTCAGGACGGTCGATTGAGTCCACCGGTCGAGATGGTCTTCCCACTAAAGGATGCCCCGCTGGCTTTCAAGGCGCTGGAAGATCGTACGGCCTTCGGCAAGTTGACTATTGTTCCTTGACGGAGGCATTCCATGGCTAGACTGGATGGCAAAGTTGCCTTGGTCACGGGCGCCAGCCAGGGCATTGGCAGCGCGATAGCGAGGACACTGGCGCGTGACGGCGCTTTCGTCGCTATTCATGCCAATCATTCCATCGCTGCCGCCGCAGACCTGGAGCGAGAGATCGGCGAAGCAGGCGGTAGGGCTGCTGTAGTGCAGGCCGATCTCTCGTTAGATGACGGTCCCCGGCAACTGATCGAGCAGCTTGACACGCTTATGCAAGATCATGGGAGGCTGGACATTTTGGTTAACAACGCCGGCGTTATAAAGCGTCAGCCGATCGAGGACGTTACACATGCTCAGTTCGATCTCACGATGGCCGTCAATCTGAAAGCACCGTTTTTCCTGATTCAGCAGGTGTTGCCCCGTTTGCGCGACCATGGCCGCATTATCAATATCTCGTCCATGAGTACCCGCGTCGCCTATCCGGCGATGGCTGCGTATGCTCCGGCCAAGGCTGGGTTGGAGGCCCTTACAAGGCTGCTGGCCGCCCACCTGGGGCAACGTGGCATCACCGTCAATGCAGTCGCTCCCGGATTAACTGATACAGCGATGAACCCGCTGGAGAAGGGCTCGATCGCGGCTTCGCAGGCCATTGCCAGCATCGCTTTAAGTCGGCTGGGACAGCCAGAAGACATTGCCGAGGTGGTCGCTTTCCTGGCGAGCGATGAGGCGCGGTGGGTAACAGCGCAATGTATAGAGGTAAGTGGCGGACAGCGACTTTGACGCTCCGCCTCAATCATTGAGAAGAACGGGCATTGGGGTATCTTGGAATGTAAGCATGCATGATCATTCGCTAGGGCCATCGAGTTGAAGTCGATTACGCTGTGGTCAAGCCCTTACTGAAACGCCACCTCGGCAAAGCTGCGCAGCTTCCGGCTGTGCAGGCGGTGGATGCCGCCGGCGCGCAGGATGTCCACCGCGCGCATGCCGATGCGCAAATGCTGGTCCACGCGCTCGCGGTAGAAGTGGTTGGCCATGCCGGGCAATTTGATTTCGCCGTGCAGCGGTTTGTCGCTCACACACAGCAAGGTGCCGTAGGGCACGCGAAAGCGAAAGCCGTTGGCGGCGATGGTCGCGCTTTCCATGTCCAGCGCCACCGCGCGGCTTTGGCTGAAGCGCCGCTGGGGGGTGTTGTCGGGCAGCAGTTCCCAGTTGCGGTTGTCGGTGCTGGCGACCGTGCCGGTGCGCATGATGCGTTTGAGCGCGCCGCGCTCCATTTGCGTCACGTCGGCCACGGCCTGCTCCAGCGCCACCTGGATTTCTGCCAAGGCCGGTATGGGCACCCACAGCGGCAGTTCTTCGTCCAGCACATGGTCTTCGCGCACATAAGCGTGGGCCAGCACGTAGTCGCCCAGTTGCTGCGTGTTGCGCAGGCCCGCGCAGTGGCCCAACATCATCCAGGCGTGGGGGCGCAGCACGGCGATGTGGTCGGTGATGGTTTTGGCGTTGGCTGGGCCGACGCCGATGTTCACCATGGTGATGCCACTGCGGTCGGCGCGCACCAGGTGGTAGCCCGGCATTTGCGGCAGGCGGGGCGGCGGCGCGCCCAGGTCGTCCATGTCCTGCGCCGGCAGGCCCGTGCGGCGCGTGACCACGTTGCCGGGCTCGACAAAGGCGACGTACTCGCTCTCGGGGTTGGCCATTTCGGCGTGGCCCAGACGCACGAATTCGTCAATATAAAACTGGTAGTTGGTGAACAGAATGAAGTTCTGAAACCATTCGGGCGCCGTGCCGGTGTAGTGGCGCAGGCGGTGCAGCGAGTAGTCCACGCGCGGCGCGGTAAAGAGCGAGAGCGGCTGGGGCTCGCCCGCACGCGGCCGCCAGGTGCCGTTGGCAATGCCGTCGTCCATGGCGGCGAGGTCGGGCAAATCAAAGCGGTCGCGCATCAGCATGCGCCGCTCGGGGCTGAGCGAGCCTTCGACGTGGTCGTGCTCGGCAAACGAGAAATGAATGGGAATGGGTTGCGTGCTCAGCCCCACCTCCAGCTCCACGCCGTGGCTCTTGCGCAGCAGGCGCAGTTGCTCGGTGTAGTAACCGCCGAACAGGTCGGGCCGGGTGAGTGTGGTCTCAAACGTACCCGGCCCCTCAACGAAGCCATAGGCCAGCCGCGTATCGGCGCGCGCCACCGTAGTGGTGTGCAGGCGCACGTAGGGGTAGAAGGCGCGCACGCGCTCGGGCACGTCCTCCCCCGCCACGAAGCGCTGCATGGCGCCGCGCAGGTGCTCAATTTGTTGCTGGTAGAGCTGTTGGACCTGGGCGACGGCCGTGTCCGGGTCAGAGAAGTGGGCGGCGGGAACGGGGGCAGTGGTAAGCGGCATGCGCGTATTGTCCACGCCGCATGTGACACCGTTTCAGCGCTGCTGCTCCAGCCAGGTCTGGGTTTGAGCCGCATCCATGGGGCGTGCGATGCCGTAGCCCTGCGCCAGGTCGCAGCCGAGGCGGGCCAGCAAGGCCAGTTGATCTGCCTGCTCGACCCCTTCGGCCACGGTGCGCAATTTCAGGCTGCGGCCCAGTTCCACAATGGCGGTGACGATGGCCACGTCGTCGCTGCTGCCCGGCGTGTCCATGACAAACGAGCGGTCGATCTTGAGCTTGGCAATGGGATAGCGCTTGAGGTACGCGAGCGAGGAATAGCCGGTGCCGAAGTCGTCGATGGCAATGCCCACGCCCAGCGCCTCGATGGCCTGCAGCGTCTGCAGCACCTGATCGCTTTGCTGCATCAGCGCCGTTTCGGTGAGTTCGACTTCAAGAAACTGCGGCTCCAGGCCTGTCTCGGCAAGCACGGCAGCGATTTCTCCGGCCACGTCGCGTTGGCGGAACTCGAAAGCCGACAGGTTCACGGCCACCGGCACGCGCGGCAGGCCCGCGTCGTGCCAAGCCTTTAGCTGGCGGCATGCGTCCAGCATGACCCAGCGGCCGATGGGTGTGATCAAGCCATGGGTTTCGGCAAAGGCGATGAATTCGGCGGGCTCCAGCAGCCCGCGCTCGGGGTGCTGCCAGCGCACCAGCGCCTCGAACCCGGCCAGCTTGCCGCTTGCCACATGCACCACGGGTTGGTAGTGCAGCACCAGTTGCCTGCCTGCCATGGCGCTGCGCAGGTCGCGCTCCAGCTGCAGGGCGGCCATGGCCTCGCCCGCCATGCCGGGGGCGCTGAATTGCTGGTTGCCGCGGCCGCTTTCCTTGGCGTGGCGCAGGGCGGCTTCGGCCTGGCGCAGCAAGCCGGGGCCCGTTTTTTCGTCGTCGGGAAACAGGCTGATGCCGATCGACGCCGACAGGGAGACGCTGGTGTGCGCCACCGCGAGCGGCTGCGCGAGGGCAGGGAACAACTCATTGGCCAACTGGGCGGCGGCGCTGCGATCGGCGCTGGGAAGCACGATGACGAACTCGTCGCCCCCCGGACGGGCAATAAAGCCGCGTTCGGCCACGCAGGCACGCAAACGCTGCGCCAGGGCGCAAAGAATCTGGTCGCCCACGGCGTGGCCGAGCGAATCGTTGATGGTTTTGAAGTGATCGAGGTTGATCACCAGCACTGCCACCTGCTTCTGGCGCGGGGTTTGCGCGCTGCGCGCCTGCGCCAGCGCCAGGCTGAGCTGCTCCAGCAGCGCGCGGCGATTGAGCAGTTCGGTCAAGGCGTCGTGCAGGGCCAGAAACGCTTCGCGCTCCTGCATGTTTTTGCGTGCGGTGATGTCGCGCGCCACCACCACCCGGTAGTCGGCGCCATGCTGCGGCATGGTCTTGCCCATCACTTCGATGGGGATCTCGTGGCCATCGCGGTGCACGATGCAGACTTCGTACAAGTACTCGCTGGCGCTGCGGGTGTACTCCAGCGCTGTGCTGCGGTAGGCGGGCGAAATGAAGTCGAAGATGTTTCGGCCGACGATTTCGTTGCGAGAAAAACCGGTGAGGCGCGTCATGGCGTCGTTGCAATCGAGCATGACGCCGTCGCAATGGAAGACGATGGCTTCCTCGGTGGCGGCGGCAAACTTGCGCGTGCGCTCTTCGCTCTCGCGCACCGAGCGTTCGGCTTCCCAGTGCTGTGTGGTGTCGGTAATGACGGAAAGCAAGCCTGTCTGGCGCCCCGAGACGTCCAGGTAAGGCGTCAGCGCGACATTGAGCATGAGAACGCTGCCGTCGTGCCTGCGGTGCTCGCGCAAAAAGTTGACGCACTCGCCGGCTTGGCAGCGCTGCACATGCGGTTCAATCTCGGCCCAGGCCGCAGCACCCACGATCTCCTCGATGCAGCACCCGACAATCGACTCGCGGGTGAAACCGTACAGAGAGGCGTACGCGGCATTGGCAAAGCGGCAGCGGCGGGTCTGGGTGTCGAAAAACGAGACCAGCGCATCCAGGGAATCGGCGACGAAACGCAGCAACACCGAGTCGTCCGGACCGGTGGCTTGCCCTACTGCAGCAACTGGCGTGGTTTCGGTCATTGAATCCAGGAGAGGTGGTGGGCGCGGTGCACGGCGCAGCACAGCAGCTGCACGTGACAATAGCTTACTCCGCAGAGGCAGGGAAGGTTTTGTGTCTGTCGTGTGTCAAGTTTCGCGGTTTTGTCCGGCCGCACTTGTGCGCTTGGGTGGATAGGCGCTTTCGCGGGACAAGCCGGCGCCGTCGATAATCGCCCCATGACCTCTTCTTCCGTGCCAAGCGCACAAGGCTTTGGCACGCTTTCGCTCAACCCCGCCACCCTCGCCAATTTGCAGCAGCTGGGCTACTTGCAGATGACGCCCATTCAGGCTGCCAGCCTGCCACCCGCTTTGCTGGGCAAAGATTTGATTGCCCAGGCCAGCACCGGCAGCGGCAAGACGGCCGCTTTTGGCCTGGCGCTGCTGGCCCGCCTGAACGCGCGCTGCTTTGGCGTGCAGGCGCTGGTGCTGTGCCCAACGCGCGAGCTGGCCGACCAGGTGAGCGCTGAAATCCGCCGCCTGGCGCGCGCTGAGGAAAACATCAAGGTGGTGACGCTGTGCGGCGGCGTGCCATTGCGCGGCCAGGCGCAAAGCCTGTCGCACGGCGCGCACATCGTCGTCGGCACGCCCGGCCGCGTCATGGACCACCTGGAGCGACAGCACCTGGCGCTGGATCAGCTCAATACCCTGGTGCTTGATGAGGCCGACCGCATGCTCGACATGGGGTTTTTCGACGACATCGCCACCGTAGCGCGCCAGTGCCCGAAAAACCGCCAGACCCTGCTGTTCTCGGCCACCTACCCGGAAGGCATTGCGAAACTCAGCCAGCAGTTCATGAAAGAGCCGCAGCGCATCACCGTGCAGGCGCAGCACAGCGCCGGCAAGATTGAGCAGCGCTGGTACGAGGTGAAAAACTCTGAGCGCCTGCACGCGGTGTCCCTGCTGCTTGCGCACTTTCGCCCCGAGTCGTCAATTGCCTTTTGCAACACCAAGCAGCAGTGCCGTGACTTGGTGGCCGTGCTGCAGGCGCAAGGCTTCAGTGCGCTGGCGCTGTACGGCGAACTGGAGCAGCGCGAGCGCGACCAGGTGTTGGTGCAGTTTGCCAACCGCAGCTGCTCGGTGCTGGTGGCCACCGACGTGGCTGCGCGCGGCCTGGACATTGCCGATTTGGCTGCCGTCATCAACGTGGACGTGACGCCCGACTCGGAAGTGCACATCCACCGCATCGGCCGCACCGGCCGGGGCGACGCCGAAGGCCTGGCGCTGAATTTGGTCAGCATGGACGAGATGGGCAGCGTCGGAAAAATTGAAGTGCTGCAGGGCCGCGCGTCGCTGTGGAGTCCTTTGAGCGATCTCATCCCCACGGGCAGCGGCCCTTTGGTGCCGCCCATGGCCACCATTCAGATCATTGGCGGGCGCAAGGAAAAAATCCGCGCCGGCGACGTGCTGGGCGCGCTGACTGGCGACATGGGCTTTGCCCGCGAGCAGGTGGGCAAGATCAACGTCAATGAGTTCTCGACCTACGTGGCGGTCCAGCGTGGCATCGCCGAGCAGGTGGTCTCGCGCCTCAACGCCGGGCGCGTCAAAGGCAAGAGCGTGAAGGCGCGGCTGGTGACGGATTGAGTCGAAAATTTAGGTAAAAATGGACTCTAGCGCTTAGTAGGTAAGCGCTGACAGCTATTGTTTCAATAGCGTCATGGCGCAGCCAGGGTGCTGCCGTTCAGTGCTTCGTTCCTGCGGCTTCCAGCATCTGCACCATGGCCGCGTAGCCGCGCTGGCGCGCCAGCTGCAGCGGGGTGTTGCCTTGGCGGTCGGCAAGCGTGGTGCTGGCCCCCGCGTCCAGCAGCGCCTTCAGCGTGGCCTGGTGGCGCGGACCGCCGTCGCCGAGCACGATGGATTCAATCAGCGCCGTCCAGTGCAGGTTGTTGACATGGTCCAGCGGCGCGCCCGCCGCGATGAGCTGGTGCACCACCCCCGCGTGCCCCAGGTGGGCGGCGGCAATCAAGGCGGTGCCGTCGTAGCGGCTGGTGATCTGGCCGCTGCTGGCGCCCAGTTCGAGCAGCAGGCGCAAGGTGTCCTCGTCGTCCGCCACGGCGGCGATGGTGACGGCGTCGTAGCGCTCGTTTTCCAGCGCATTGAGCGATGCGCCGGCCTGGGCCAGCAGGCGAATTGCATCGCGCTTGCGGGCGAAGGTGGCCACGTGCAGCGCCGTGCGCCCATAGGCATCGCGTGCCTCCACGTCGGGGCCAGCCGCCAGCAAGCGCTTGAGCTTGGCGCTGTCGCCGCTTGCCGCAGCGGCGTGCAAGCC
>JBATPF010000072.1:0-5210 GCA_049291355.1 Giesbergeria sp. | reverse complement strand
CGCATGATGACGCGCTACGACGAGCGCAGCGTGGTCAGCGCGATCCACCGCGCGGCCGGTTTGCACGCGGTGGCGGTTCCGCCCGAAATGATGGCGGTGCTGCGCGACGCGCAGGCGCTGTCGGCCTCCACCCAGGGCGCCTTTGACGTGACGGTCGGTGCCCTGCGCGCCTGGCGGTTTGGCGATCAAAAAACCGTTCCTGACCCGGCCGAGATCGCTGCCGAGCGGCGCTTGGTGGGCTACCGCGGCCTCGTTCTGGATGCCAATGCAGGCACCGCGCGCCTGGCGCGGGCCGGCATGGCGATCGATTTGGGCGGCATTGCCAAGCTGCCGATTCTGGCGGCGGGCATGCAGGTGCTGCAGGCGCATGGTGTGGACGGTGCGCTCCTCAATGGCGGTGGCGACGTGCTTGTCGCCGGCAGCCAGCAGGGGCGCCCCTGGCGCGTGGGCCTGCGCGATCCACTGGCGCCCGAGCGCATGTTGGGCGTATTGGCGCTCAAGGGCTCCCACATCGTTGCGTCCTCGGGCGACTACGAACGCTTCTTCATGGCGCAGGGCGAGCGCCAGCACCACATTCTCGATCCGGCCACGGGCCGTCCTACGCGCGGCCCGCACGGCATCAGCCTGCTGGCAACGGACGCGAGCAGCGTGAACGGCCTGGGCACGGCCATGATGGTGCTTGGCGGCGAGCGGGCGCAGGCGCTGGTGCAAAAACGTGCATCGGTCCAGGCGCTCATGATGAACCACGACGGTTCGCTCTGGCGCACGCCGGGCATGGCGGAACTGCTTCAGACGGCCTGAAAACCGGCCTGCAACAGGCCCGCGCGGCTCAGAGCTGCCGGGCCAGCGCTACGTACTGCTCTACCGGCACTTCTTCCGCGCGGCGCAGCACGTCGAACGAACCCGAAAACCCCCGGGCGTCCAGCCAGCGGCCCAGCGTGTGGCGCAAGAGCTTACGGCGCTGGCTAAACGCTACCTGCACCAGTTCTTCGAGCAAAGGCAGCGGGACGGGGGCGGCGTCGGCGCGCGGCAGCATGCGCACCACGGCGCTGTCCACGCGGGGCGGCGGATCAAAGCTCTCGGGCGGCACGAACAGCACATTCTCCATGGCGTAGCGCCACTGCAGCGCCACCGACAGGCGCCCGTAGGCGGCCGTTGCCGGTGCCGCCACCATGCGGTCGATCACTTCCTTTTGCAGCATGAAATGCTGGTCGGCAATCACGTCCACCTGCGCCAGCAGCCGGAACAGGATGGGCGTGGAGATGTTGTAGGGCAGGTTGCCAACCACTCTCAATTTCGGAGCAGCAAGGTCTTGTGCAATCTGCGCGAAGTCTACTTTCAGCACGTCAGCTTCGATGACCTTGAGGTGCCCGTGCTGGCGCAGCCTGGCGGCGAGATCCCGGTCCAGCTCGATGACGGTGAGGTGTCCGAGGCGCTCGACCAGCGGCTGCGTCAGCGCGGCCAAGCCCGGGCCGATTTCGACCATGGCGTCGCCCGGCTGCGGCGCAATGGCGGCCACGATGGCATCGATGATTGCGCCATCGGCCAGAAAATGCTGGCCAAAGCGTTTGCGGGCAATGTGCTTCACACCGGGTCGCGATACTCAACATAGGCGCGTCCGCGCAGCTCGCGCAGCCAGGTCGTATAGGCTTCCTCGGCCTTCTTCTGACGCAGCGTCTCACGCGCGACGTCGCGCTGTTCGCGCGGGTTGAGTTTGACCTGGCGGCGCTCCAGCAACTCGATCAAGTGCACCCCAAAGCGAGACACCACGGGTTGGCTGATTTCGCCGGGTTTCAGCCCTTCCAGCACCGCTTCGAATTCCGGCACATAGCGCCCGGGCGTGGACCAGCCCAGATCGCCGCCTTGCGCGGCGCTTGTGTCCTGGGAGTGTTCGCGTGCCAGGGCTTCAAACGTGGCGTGGCCCGCCAGAATGCGCTGGCGGTACTCCGCCAATTGCGCAGCGGCCGCCGCTTCACTCAGCTGCGCTCCGATGCGCAGCAGGATGTGGCGCGCGTGGCTCTGCACCACCGTGGCCGCCCCTGCGTCGCTGCGGCTTTTCTCCAGCACCTTGAGCACGTGAAAGCCCGCGCCGGAGCGCATTGGCCCGGCAATGCCGCCCACGGCCAGCGCGCCGGTGGCGTTCACGAACAGCTCGGGGTAGCGGTCCACCGGGCGCAGCCCCATCTGTCCGCCCTGGGCGGCTTCGGGTGCGTCGGAAAACTCCTTGGCCAGGGCGGCGAAATCGGCGCCGCTGCGTGCGCGCTCTGCCACGCTGCGAGCGCGCTGCTCGCGCTCGGCCAGCACCGCGTCGCTGGCGTTCTCAGGCACCGAAATCAGAATGTGTCCGAGGTTGAGCTCCATCCCCGCCACACTGTTTTGGGGCTGCTGCTCGCGAAGGTATTGGTCGATCTCAAATTCGTTCACCTTGGGGCGCGCACTGGCCTCGCGCTCGCGCAGGCGCTGCAGGACCAGCTGGGTGCGCAGCTCTTTGCGAAACTGCTCGGGTGTGATGCCGTCGGCCCGGAGCTGGCGGAACATCGTTTCCTTGGACACATCGTTCTGCTGCGCCACGCTGGCCTCGGCTTGGTCAATCGCCAGATCGGCCACGGTGATGCCGGCTTGCTGCGCGGCCTGCAACTGCACTTTTTCGACAATCAGGCTCTCCAGCACTTCGCGCGCCAGGGCATCCTCGGGTGGCATGGCACGGTTCTGGCCAGCCAACTGCTTGCGCAGGCGTTGCACCCGCGCAGCCAGCTCGTTGCGCGTAATTGGCTCGGAATTGACCACGGCGACGATGAAATCAGCCGCTTGCGGCTCGGCCGAGACACTTCGCACTGCCGGCGGTGCTGTCGGTTGAAGCGCAGGCGCTGGCCGGGCGCCCGGGACGCGAACCCCTTGCGCGGTGGCGGGAGCCGCCAGCGCGCCTGCGAGGCAGGCCAGACAGAAGGCGAAAACACGTGGATGCATGGACAAAGCCCTAGTCGTAATTGCTGAAGCGGCTGGGAACCGGCTGGGGGTCACCCAGGGTACGGTAGCCGGGAATATTCTGGCGCAGGCTGGACAGCGGGTTCGAGCCCAGGCTCAGCCGCGAGAAGCCGACGAACTCGATCTGGAACAGCAAACGTGTGTTCGACGTGACGAGGCTGTTTTGCAGCCGCTCAAGCACGACGCGGCCGATCCAGCAGCAGCTGTCGTACTCGAATCCCACCACGGTGTCCACGAGTTTGCGATCGCGCAGGCTGTAGTTGAGCCGGCCGACACCATACCAGCGTCCCTCCCGCGGGGCTTGCGGGGCGGCGCTGGCGCGCTCAGCCTCGGGGCTGGAGCCGCCTCCCCACAGGTCCGAGAGCGGCCACTGCCAGCCGATGTCGATTTGCTCGCTGGTGTTGCGCTGAAAGCGGTAGGCTGCGCTCACCACGTGAAACGGCGCAGGCTGGTAGCGCGCGCCAATGGTCGATCGCTCTGAGCGGCGCGTCTTGGGGTTGAACTGCACGGTGGAATTGAACCCCCACTGCGGCGTCCAGTTCACGGCTGCGCCCACCATGACGTCTGACAGGCGTTCTTGCACCAGCGGTTCCCCCGGCAGCGTGACGTTCTGGTCGGAAAACCGCAGCCGCTGCGCCAGGCCAAAGCGCGCTGCCTCTGCGCCGGTATCGGGGTCGAGCAGGCGCGTGGTCAGACCCAGAGTCAGCAGGTTGTTGTCGGCGATCCGGTCCTGGCCTCCATAGGCATTTTCGGTGTAGATGGTGGCGAAATTGAAGTCGTTCGCCGCCGTGTCGTACACCGGCAGCAGGTGCTGGTCGCGGTAGGGTGTGTAGGTGTAGAAGGCACGCGGCTCCAGCGTCTGCACAAAGTTGCGGCTGAAGAAGCGCGCGTCGCGCTCGAACACCAGGCCACTGTCGAGGCTGAAGGTCGGCAACGCCCGGCTGGCCGAGCCCGCACCGTTGGCGATGGGGGTGTCGAACTGGTAGCTGGTAGCGTGCAACTGCAGACGCGGCGTGACGAAACCGGCGGGCCACAGAAACGGCCGGCTGATCTGCGCCAGCGCGTAGCTGCGCTGGGCGTTGGGCTGCCGCGTCAGGCTGCGGTCGCTGTGAAAGTGCGTGGTGTCGAGTTCGACGCTGGCGTCCAGCCCCATGCCCAGCTGGCTCGGGGTATAGCGCCACTGCAATTGTGGCAGCCGGTCGTAGGGCGGCACGATGGGCGCGAGCGGGTCCTGCAGCGTCTGCCACCGCAGCGTGCGCAGCCTCAGGTGCTGGTCGCCGCCGCCCCAGGTGAACAGCGCATCGGCCGGCAGCAGGCGCTGCGTGTCGCCCTGCGTGCCGCGCCCCAGGTCGCGCCAGTAGTTGTCGTCGCTGACGCGGCGGATATTGAGGTTCACGCCAATGCCGCCTATCGGCGTGCCGACGCTGGCGCTGTGCTCCAGCGCATAGCTCCAGCGGTTGCGATCTCGCAGCCGGTCCGAGGGCAGGATGTCGCCCAGCAGGCGGCCACGGTAGCTGGGTTCGAGGTAGCGGAACTCGCCCCCCGCACGCACGCCGCGCTTGGTGATCACGGCAGCATCCAGCGTGGCGTCGCGGTTGGGTGCAATGTTCCAGTAATAGGGTTGGGAATACTCAAAACCGTTGACGCTGTCGATGCCCAGGGTGGGCGGCAACAGGCCCGACTTGCGCTTGTCCGACAACGGAAAACTGATGTAGGGCACCGGCAGAATCGGCACCCCTTTGAATTCCAGCACGGCGCCGCGCGCCACGCCAATGTCTTCCACCTGGTCGAGCTCCAGGCGCTCGGCACGAAGGATCCAGTCGGGCTGCCAGGCGGCGAAATCCTCGCGCGTGCAGGTGGTGTAGGTGGCGTCGTGCACCACCGTGCGGTCTCGGTCCAAAAAATCGGCGCGCGTGGCCACACCATGCGCCCCGTTGGCCAGCAGCTGGTAACGCGCATCGTTGAAATAGCCTTCAAACGCGTTGACGTGCAACTGCAGCTCGCTGCCCTCGTAGACATTGCCCGCCCGGTTGATGCGCACCTTGCCGGTGGCGGTGGCCAGGTCGTCGGGCACGGTGTATTCCATGCGGTCGGCGTGGATGACCGTATCGCCGCGGCGCAGCTGGGCATCGCCCTCGACCACCGTGCGCTCGTCGGTCTCGCCCCACATGCGTTCCCCCGAAACAAACACCGGCAACTGCGAGCGCGTCGCCTCGGGAATCTTC
>JBATPF010000071.1:0-9932 GCA_049291355.1 Giesbergeria sp. | reverse complement strand
AGCGGCATGCACAGGGCCGCTGGTGCCAGGGTGTGGGTACCGAAGCCTCCCGTTCCGGAGAGGCAAGCCACGCTTTGCCCGGGCGAGAGGTGCGTCACGCCAGGCCCCACCGCCTCTACCACTCCGGCATATTCCGAACCCGGTACAAAAGGCAGCGCCGGCTTCATCTGGTATTTGTTCTGAACAATCAAGAGGTCGGGAAAATTGAGGCTAGAGGCTTCAATCTTGATCAGTACTTCGCCAGGACCCGGTGCCGGAGTAGGAAGTTCGGTCCATTTCAGTGCTTCGACGCCGGTGGGTTCAGTGCATAGCCATGCGTGCATGTGGTGTCTCCAATCTGAATAAGCGCGGATGATAGGGGGGGCTTCCCCCCTGCGGATGTCTCAAGAGAGACCTCTCGTTCAAGCCTTTTGCGGATGATCGCGCGGCCTACAATTGCCTATCGATTCTGAGCAGCATGAAGATTCTTATATCCAACGACGACGGCTACCAGGCTCCCGGCATCGTCGCGTTGCACGCGGCCCTGTCGCGCGTGGCGCAGGTGGAAGTGGTGGCGCCTGAGCACAACAACAGTGCGAAATCGAATGCCCTGACGCTGCATTCGCCCCTGTATGTCCAGACGGCGCCCAATGGGTTTCGCTACATCAACGGCACACCCGCCGATTGCGTCCACATCGCGCTCACAGGCTTGTTGGACTACCGCCCCGATCTGATTGTCTCGGGCATCAACAATGGCGCCAACATGGGGGACGACACCATTTATTCGGGCACCGTGGGCGCCGCCATGGAGGGCTACCTGTTTGGCATCCCCGCCATCGCCTTCTCGCAGGTGGACAAAGGCTGGGGGGAAATTGATGCGGCCGCCAGCAAGGCAGCCGAAATCGTGTCGCAAATGAGCGCGCGCAGCCTGATGGGCGAGTCGCCCTGGCTCCTGAATGTGAACATTCCGAATTTGCCGCTGGAGGCGATGCGGACTTTGAAAATCTGTCGCCTGGGGCGGCGGCACGCCGCAGAGCGCGTCATTGTTCAGGAGAGTCCGCGCGGCGAGGCCATGTATTGGATCGGAAGCGCGGGGGCGGTCAAAGACGATACGGAGGGGACCGATTTTCACGCCACTTCGCAGGGGCATGTGTCATTGACGCCCCTGAAAGTGGACCTGACCGATCACGATTATCTTCGCTACTGGGCTCAAAGCGCGGCACAGTGGGGCAATCCGCCGCACGAGCCGGATACTGCGGAGGCTGCTTGACACCTAGGCGTCCCGGCTTTCCTGCACGTATCGGCCCGGCGCAGCCAACGCAATCTTCGCCCGCAACAGCGGTACGCAGCACCGGCGCATGGACCGCATCTGCGGCTCCGGCCGGCGTGGGCCTCGATTCCTCTGCGGTGCGCATCAACATGCTGCGGCGACTCTCTGCGGGCGGGATTTCGTCGGAACCGGTGCTGCAGGCCATGGGCGCAGTAGAGCGGCACTGTTTCGTCGATTCCGGCTTGGCCAACCAGGCGTATGAGGACACCAGTTTGCCGATTGGGTTTGGCCAGACCATCTCCAAGCCCAGCGTCGTTGCCCGGATGATTGAGCTGTTGTTGGCAGCGCCCGGCGCGCGCACCGATGGCTTGGGCCGGGTGCTGGAAATCGGTACCGGCTGCGGCTACCAGGCGGCGGTGCTGGCCCGAGTCGCCCGCGAGGTCTACACCATCGAGCGACTTCGTGGTCTGCACGAGCGTGCCCGTGCCAATTTGCGCTCGTTGCGCCTTGCCAACGTGCATTTGATCTTTGGCGACGGCATGTTGGGGTTTGCGAGTGGCGCGCCTTATGCAGGCATTCTCGCGGCGGCTGGCGGGGCGGCTGTGCCGACGGCCTGGTGCGAACAACTTGCCGTCGGCGGACGCTTGGTCGCGCCGGTGGCCGATGCCTCAGGCAGCCAATCGCTGCTGGTGATTGACCGCTCTTCCCAAGGCTTCACACAGTGCATCTTCGAGGCGGTCCATTTCGTGCCTCTAAAATCGGGCATTGGCTGAAGGAAATACATATGCAGGTTTCGCGCGTTCGTGTTCTAGGGATTTTCCTGTTGCTTGCCGGGCTGGCCCTTGGCGGGTGCAGTACCCGAATGACGCGTGCTCCCGTAGTGGACCGGGGCACGGCAGCAACTGGCTCTGCATCCAATCCTGAGGCTACCCCGGCAACGGTCGTCAAGGCGCCTCAGGCAGACAATGCTGGCGGTGCCGGCACCTATACGGTCAAACCGGGCGACACGCTGATCCGTATCGGCCTCGATACTGGCCAGAGCTGGAAAGACATTGCCCGCTGGAACCAGATCGACAACCCCAATCTGATCGAAGTGGGGCAGGTGTTGCGCGTGGCACCCCCGCAGGCTGCTGCGGTTGCCCAAGCCACCCCCGGTGTGGTCACCCGCCCTGTTGCCGCACCTTCGGTGGCGCCAGTGGTGGCTGGCGCAGCGCCAGCGGCTCCCACGGAAGCGCCTGCGGCTGCGGAGGGCGCGCAGCTGGCAAGCCATGCGTCTCCCGCTACTGCCGAGGATGGCACAGCCTTCATCTGGCCTGCTACCGGCAGCTTGCTGGCTGGTTTCGATGAGGCGCGCAACAAGGGTCTCGATATTGCCGGCAAAAGCGGCGATGCCATTGTTGCTGCGGCCGACGGACGGGTGGTTTACGCCGGGGCTGGCTTGCGCGGCTATGGAAACCTCATCATCCTAAAACACAGCAATGTTTTTTTGACCGCCTATGCCCACAACCGGACGCTGCTGGTCAAAGAGGACCAGACCGTTCGCCGCGGCCAGAAGATTGCTGAAATGGGCAACACAGACTCAGACCGTGTGAAGCTGCATTTTGAGATTCGCCGTCAGGGAAAACCTGTCGATCCGGCTCGCTATTTGCCGGCACGCTGAGCGCATGGACGCATCGGCGCGCGCGCCTGGACGGTCACCGATTGGCGAGGTGGAGTCCGAGGATGCCGACGCGCCACAGTCCGACGGCGAACTTCGATCCTTGGTGATCGACGCCGGTCAGCATGGAGAGCGCCTGGACCGTGCCTTGGTTCTGTGTGTGCCTGAATTTTCTCGTTCCTACTTGCAGCAGCTTTTGGCTGCAGGTGCCGCGCGTCTGAATGGGCAGGCGGTGCTCAAGCCTGCACAGCGCGTAAAGGTGGGCGACCGCATTGAGTTGGAGATGCGTCCCACGCAAGAAAGCCAGGCTTTTCGAGCCGAGGTCATGGCGCTTGATGTGGTGTACGAAGACGCCCATTTGCTCGTGGTCAACAAACCTGCAGGCTTGGTAGTGCACCCCGCGCCCGGCAATTGGAGTGGCACGTTGCTCAACGGCTTGCTGGGCCGCGATGCTCAGGCGGCCCAAGTGCCCAGAGCGGGCATCGTGCATCGACTCGACAAGGACACCAGCGGCTTGATGGTTGTGGCCCGCACGCGCTCTGCTATGGATGCCCTGGTTGAGATGATCGGTAAGCGTACGGTCCATCGCCAATATCTGGCGATTGCTTGGGGACATTGGAGTGGGCCGGTGGATCGCACCGTGGACGCCGCGATCGGGCGCGATCCACGCAACCGCCTGCGCATGGCCGCGGTCGATCTTGCGCGGCAGGCGGGCAAGCTGGCACGTACTGACATCCATCTTTTGCAGCAAGCGCAGGCCCATTGTCTGGTGCGCTGCACACTGCACACTGGGAGAACACACCAGATTCGGGTGCACATGGCGCATATCGGCCTGCCGCTCGTGGGCGATACTTTGTATGGAGGTGCACCGGCTCTGGGCCTGGAGCGCCAGGCGCTGCACGCCCAGCGCCTGGAATTCCAGCATCCTGTGACTGGGAAGCTCTTGGCCTTCAGCGCTCCCTTGCCGCAGGACATGCAGGACGGGCTGGTGACTGGCGGACTGCAAGCGCCGTGACGGTGCAGCTCTCGAACTCGGTGCTGCGCTACAATTTGCGCTTCTGACAGCTCAACGCGAGCGGCGCTTTGCCGGCTTGTCGGTGCGGCCGCAGCAGCGCCTTCTGCGCAGAACGCATCGCGTTTTGCTCCGCTTATTCTTTTGCTTTCTGCGCCGCACCTGTGCCGCGCACTTCCCGGAAACGCTGACGACCATGAATACGGTGGACGCAAAACGGGTTCTTGAAACCGCCTTGATCTGTGCCCAGCAAGCCCTGAGTGTGCGGGATTTGCGTGTGCTTTTCGATGATGCAGTGGGGACGGACACGATCAAGCAGTTGCTTGAAGACCTGCAGCTTCAATGGGAGCAGAGCGGTATTGAGCTGGTGCAAGTGGCCTCGGGGTGGCGCTTTCAGTCCCGGCCTGTCATGCGCGAGTACCTTGATCGGCTGCACCCTGAAAAACCGCCGCGCTATTCACGTGCAGTACTGGAGACCTTGGCTATCATCGCGTACAGGCAACCCGTGACCCGCGGTGACATTGAAGACGTGCGCGGTGTGACCGTGAACAGCCTCATCGTCAAGCAACTCGAGGACCGGGGTTGGATAGAGGTGATTGGTCATCGCGAGACGGTGGGCAGGCCAGCACTCTTTGCCACCACGCGGCAGTTCCTCGATGATCTCGGCTTGCAGTCGCTCGATCAGCTGCCAGAACTTGATCTCCCAGGTGCTGTGAACGCTCTCGTTTCGCTTGATCGTCAGCGCGCCGAGGCATCCGGCGAGCAGCCTGAGTTTTCCGAGCTTCAGCCTTGCGCACCCGCGCTCTTGTAGCCCCGATGTTGTGACACAAGATAAACCTATGACCGATCCCAAGGGCTCCAGCCCACCATTGCCCACCGAACTGTCGACTGATTCGGTGGCCGCTGCTCCAGAGGTCGCGGAGCCTATCGGAGACGGAGTCGTGCGAGCGGCCCGCATCAAGCCAGAGCCTGGGGGCGCAGCCCATGCTGGCGGCGAACGCAACAAAAAACACTTGAAGTCCGAGCCGGCTGGTGGCTACGCCTTCGCCGATGTCGTCTCCGGTCAGTTCGATGCCGACGTCGCCGAGCCGCAGGAGATGACGCCCAAGCGGGTTTTGCTGCCCCAGGCAGAAACTCCCAAGCTGCACAAGGTGCTGGCGCAGGCCGGATTGGGCTCACGCCTCGAGATGGAGCAACTTATTCTGGAGGGGCGCATTTCGGTCAACAACGAACCTGCTCACATCGGTCAGCGCATTCAGTATGGCGATCAGGTGAAGGTCAATGGCAAGCCGATCCACTACCGCATTGATCCTCCTCCTGCCCGGGTCATCGCGTACCACAAGCCCGTGGGAGAGGTGGTGACACACGACGATCCGCAGAATCGCCCCACCGTGTTTCGCAAGCTTCCACGCCTGCAGCAAGGCAAATGGCAGTCTGTAGGGCGATTGGATCTCAACACCGAGGGCTTGCTGCTGTTCACGAGTTCGGGTGAACTTGCCAACCGGCTGACCCATCCGCGTTTTGGTTTGGAGCGTGAGTACGCGGTGCGGGTGCTAGGGGCATTGAGCGCAGAGGAGAAGGAGCGCTTGCTGACAGGCGTCCAATTGGACGACGGAATGGCCGCGTTCGGTTCCATTGAAGAGGGCGGCGGTGAAGGCGCCAATTGCTGGTACCGCGTGACGATCTCCGAAGGACGCAACCGCGAAGTCCGTCGCATGTTGGAGAGCGTGGGGCACGCCGTCAGCCGATTGATCCGAATTCGTTATGGTGCGATGGTGTTGCCCAAGGGTTTGCGCCGGGGAACATTTCTGGAGCTGGCTGAGGGCGACATTCGTGCGCTGATGAAAGCGGCCGGGGTCGAGAACGGAGCCAGGCCAGTCGGCCGGCTGGACGCTTCGGCGGCGGCCAGCGCGCGCAAGGGCGCAGATCGCGGTGCCTTCGGCGGCGGCAAGTCCTCGCGTGGGGCTGCGGCCAAAGGCGCGCCGGGCGGGGCCAGCGCACAACCGGACCCACTCAAGACTTCGGTCGGCTATATCGGCTCGGACAGCCTCAAGCGGCAAAGGCAGGACGAACGCCGTGGCAGTCGGTCCGGCTCGGGTCCGCGACGTCGCAGTCGTTGAGACGGGCCCTGCCGCAATTGTGTGCTTCGCAGCGGACTGCTTGCCCCGGAAGCTAGAATTGAAGGCTTTTGTCGTACCGACGAAAACTTTGTTGTTTCTTTCAGGAAAACCCAAATGGCTATCGAACGCACCCTCTCCATCATTAAACCCGACGCCGTCGCCAAGAACGTGATCGGCCAGATTTATGCCCGCTTTGAAGCTGCCGGTCTGCGCGTCATTGCCGCCCGCATGGCACACTTGTCCCGCTTGGAGGCCGAGCAGTTCTACGCAGTGCACAAGGAGCGTCCCTTCTTCAAGGATCTCGTGGATTTCATGATCTCCGGACCTGTCATGATTCAGGCGTTGGAAGGTGAGGGCGCCATTTTGAAAAACCGCGAGCTGATGGGTGCTACCGATCCCAAGAAGGCCGACGCCGGAACGATTCGTGCTGATTTTGCCGACAGCATCGATGCGAATGCCGTGCATGGTTCCGATGCAGCAGAAACCGCGCAAGTGGAAATTGCCTTTTTCTTTCCCGGCATGAACGTGTATTCGCGTTGAGCGTGGTGTTCGCCAGGTTGGGGATTTCTCGCCTACCGGCCTGGCAACTCTATTCATGAAAACGAACCTTCTTGAATTCGATCTCCCTGGACTGGTGGCTTTCTGCGAAAGCCTGGGGGAGAAGCGTTTTCGGGCCACGCAACTGTATCGATGGATCCATCAGCAGGGCGTGAGCGATTTCGGGCAAATGACCGATATTGCAAAGTCATTGCGCCAGAAACTTGAGCAGAACGCCTGTGTTGAACCTGTCACCGTGGCCAGCGAGCATCGCTCGAAAGATGGCACGGTGAAGTGGCTTTTTGACGTCGGCGGTGGCAACGCGGTGGAAGCGGTTTTTATCCCCGAAGACGACCGTGCCACTTTGTGCATTTCTTCGCAGGCGGGTTGCGCGGTGGGATGCCGTTTTTGCTCCACCGGCCACCAGGGCTTCAGTCGGAACCTCACATCCGGCGAGATTATTGGGCAACTCTGGTTCGCCGAGCACAGCCTGCGACGTGCGCTGGGCCGCTCGGACAGGATCATTTCCAACGTCGTGATGATGGGTATGGGCGAACCGCTGCAGAACTATTCTGCGCTGGTGCCGGCCTTGCGCACTATGCTTGACGACCACGCCTATGGACTTTCGCGTCGTCGGGTAACGGTTTCCACCTCAGGGGTGGTCCCCATGATGGATCGGCTCGCGCGCGACTGTCCCGTAGCGCTTGCCGTTTCGCTGCACGCTTCGGAAGATTCGCTACGCGACAATCTGGTCCCACTCAATCGCAAATACCCGCTGCAGGAGTTGCTGGATACCTGCATTCGCTATCTGGAATTTGCGCCGCGTGATTTCATTACTTTTGAATATTGCATGCTGGACGGAGTCAATGACCGTCCCGAACAAGCGCATCAATTGGTTGAGCTGATTCGTCAAGCTTTGCCTGGCAAGTCGTGGTGCAAGTTCAACCTGATTCCTTTCAACCCTTTTCCGGCTTCAGGACTGTTGCGGTCCCAGCCCCCCGCCATTGCAGCGTTTGCAGAAATATTGAGCACCGCCGGCATAGTGACCACCGTCAGGAAGACGCGGGGAGACGACATTGATGCGGCCTGCGGGCAGTTGGCAGGGGAAGTCAAGGATCGTACGCGTGCTGCAGAGCGCATGGCGCTGCGTCGGACCATTTCCATCCATCGGGTGAATTCAAAGAAATCTGATTACAAGGAGGCAGGCATTGGCTGATTCTGTTGGGCGTCGCAGCTTCTGGATGAATAGCGTTTTTCTCTTGCTCGTACTGCTTGGCGCAGGCGCCGGCCTCTCGGGCTGTGCCAATCTCGGAAAATCTTCTGTCGGAGCACAGGAGGGCCAGTATCTGACGCCATCCGACGAGCCCGAAGTGCGGCGTCGGGCGCGTATTCGCCTGGAACTTGCTGTGAGCTACTTGGGTCTGGGCCAGACGAAAGTGGCACTTGACGAAGTGAAGCAGTCGCTCGTAGCAGATCCAACCTATGCCGACGCCTATAACGTGCGTGGTCTTGTCTACATGCGGCTCAATGACTTTGCGCAGGCAGATGAGAGCTTTCAACGTGCGCTGACTCTGCATCCGGGGGACGTCGACGCCTTGCACAACCGGGGGTGGTTGCTATGTCAGCAACAGAAATATGCCGAGGCCGATCAGCTCTTCGTCCGTGTGCTGGCCGATCCAACCTATCCTGCCCGCAGCAAAACACTCATGGCGCAGGGTTTGTGCCAGTCGCGTGCGGGGAACAATGTGCTCGCTGAAACGACTTTGCTTTCTGCCTATGAAATTGATGCTGGAAATCCGGTGGTGGCGTACAACATTGGCGTGCTGCTTTTTCAGCGCGGTGACTTCAAGCGCGCGCAGTTTTATGTGCGCCGCTTAAACAATAGCGAACGGGCCAACGCAGAGTCACTCTGGCTCGGTATCAAGATCGAACGCGCTTTGAAGGACCCTGTTGCCGTGCGCCAGCTCGGAGACCAGCTCCGCCGGCGCTTTCCCGATTCGCGTGAACATTCTGCTTTTCAGCGAGGTGCTTTCGATGAGTGATCGCGAGCAATGGGCGAGCTCTGGACAAGACCCTGAACATCGCCCGGCTGGTTCGGCAGGCGCCTTATTGCGTGAGGCCCGAGTTGCTGCTGGTGTTCATATCGAATCCATTGCTTTTTCTCTGAAGGTACCTGTCAGCAAGATTGAGGCTCTGGAGCGTGATGATTTTGAAGCGCTGCCCGATGCCGTTTTTGCGCGTGCTTTGGCAGGCAGTGTGTGCCGCGCCCTCAAGATCGATTCGGCACCCGTGTTGGCCCTGTTGCCCCAAGGCTCCGCACATCGGCTGCCAGCGAAGCAGACCTCTGTCAATGCAAGCTTCCGGGATGGCTCAGAACGTTCGCGTTCGCGCGGAGCGATCAGCCGACTTTCAAAACCTCTCGTTCTGGCTGTGATAGTCCTTCTGGTTGGGGCTGGAGTTCTAGCCTGGTTTCCGTCGGCCTTGAATTGGTCTGGCACCGCGAGCGAGGCATTGGCTCCTGAAGCGATTTCCTCGACTGCTGACACTGCGGATCTGGCAACACCCATCCCCGCGCCTGCAGCGGTTGCGAAGGCATCGCCTGCTCCAGTCGCGCCTGTTGTCGGCCTAGTGGCCAGCGTGCCGGTGGCCGGGAATGTCTCTCTGCCTGCCGTTCCTGGCAACGAGAATGCAAGCGAACCTGCTCTTGGTGCGCCGCGGGTTGTGTTCAAGGCACGGGGCGAAAGCTGGGTTCAGGTCAAGGATGCGCAGGGTGTGGTTGTGCTCGAACGCACGCTGAAGGCGGGCGATAGTGCGTCCTTTAACCAATCGGGCCGTCTGGCGATTGTCGTCGGGCGAGCGGACGCGACAGATGTATTTGTGATGGGAGACAAGCTTGATCTTGCTGCGTCCGCGCGGGAGAACGTGGCTCGATTTGAGGTCAAGCAGTGAGCAGGTCTGACGCTGTGCGCTTGCCTATTTCTTTTTCGCAGCCAATGCGTCGCCGCACGCGGCAGGTGCGTATTGAATGCAACGGCAAGTGTGTCACGGTAGGGGGCGACGCCCCGGTGCGCATCCAGTCCATGACCAACACCGATACGGTGGACGCGGTGGGCACGGCCATCCAGGTGAAGGAACTGGCCCTGGCAGGGTCGGAACTCGTGCGCATTACCGTGAACACGCCCGAGGCGGCGGCAGCGGTTCCCTATGTGCGTGAGCAGCTGGATCGAATGGGTATGGATGTCCCGTTGGTTGGCGATTTTCATTACAACGGTCACACGCTTCTCACTGACTATCCTGCCTGCGCGCAGGCCTTGGCCAAGTACCGTATCAATCCTGGAAATGTCGGTAAGGGGGAGA
>JBATPF010000070.1:0-3221 GCA_049291355.1 Giesbergeria sp. | reverse complement strand
CGTCATGTTCTGCAATCACCGCGTCACCCAAGTCAACTTGGCCTGTTTAGACCTCGCGAAGTAAGGTGGCCATGTGTTTACTATGTCCCGGTACACCTGTTTCGTATGTCTCCGGTCCATACAGGCGACCAAGAGAAAGTTACTGCGCCGCCGGGCGCACACCCCGGCACCCGTCCTCAATAAGTTAAATCTGTCAAAAGATATAGCTACCAACCCAATACAGGTAAGCGCTAGAGCACAAAAACATCCTAATTTTGCAAGGAGAGCCAAGCCATGAGCCTCTCCACCCCCTTCATCCACCGCCCGGTGGGCACGCTGCTGCTGACGCTGGCGCTGATGCTGGCGGGGGGCGTGGCCTACTTTTTGCTGCCTGTGGCGCCGCTGCCGCAGGTGGATTACCCCACCATTTCCGTCTCCGCCAGCCTGCCCGGCGCCAGCCCCGACACCATGGCCGCCACCGTGGCCACGCCGCTGGAGCGCGCGCTGGGCGCGATTGCCGGGGTGACGGAGATGACATCGCGCTCGTCCCAGGGCAGCACCCGCGTCACGCTGCAATTTGACCTGAGCCGCACGGTCGATGGCGCGGCGCGGGATGTGCAGGCGGCCATCAACGCCTCGCGCACGTTGCTGCCCAGCGGTATGCCCAGCAACCCGAGTTACCGCAAGGTCAACCCGGCGGATTCGCCCATTCTGATTCTGGCGCTGACGTCCGCCACGCTCACACGCGGCCAGATGTACGACGCCGCCTCCACCGTGCTGGCGCAAAAGCTCTCGCAGGTCGAGGGCGTGGGCCAGGCCACTGTGAGCGGCGGTGCGCTGCCGGCTGTGCGCGTCGAGCTTGATCCGACACGACTGGCCGCCAACGGCATCTCGCTCGAGCAGGTGCGCAGCGCCATCACCAGTACCAACGGCCGTCGGCCATTGGGGGTCGTGGAGCGCGAAGACCATTATTGGCAAATCGGTGCCAACGACCAGGCCAGCGTGGCCGCCGACTACGCCCCGCTGGTGCTGCGCTGGAACGCCAACGGCAGCGCCGTGTTGCTGCGGGATGTGGCCGACGTCGTCAACAGCGTTCAGGACGTGCGCAATTACGGCGTGGCCAATGGCAAACCAGCCATCCTGCTGCAGGTCTACAAGCAGCCGGGCGCGAACATCCTGGACGCGGTCGACCGCGTGCGGGCCTTGTTGCCGCAGCTCGAAGCCTCCATCCCGGCGGCAATCGACGTGCAGATCGTGTCTGACCGCACGCCCACGCTGCGCGCCTCGGTGCGCGAAGTGCAGCGTTCGCTGTTGCTCGCCGTGGCGCTCGTGGTCATGGTGGTGTTCCTGTTTCTGCGCAGTTTTCGCGCTGCGCTGGTGCCCAGCGTGGCCGTGCCGGCGTCGCTCATGGGCGCGTTTGGCGTGATGTACCTGGCGGGCTATACGCTGGACAACCTCTCGCTCATGGCGCTCACCATTGCCACGGGTTTTGTGGTGGACGACGCCATTGCCGTGCTGGAGAACATTGCGCGCCACATGGAGGGCGGCAAGAGCGCGCTGCAGGCGGCGCTGGCGGGCTCGCGCGAGATTGCCTTCACCGTGCTTTCGATGAGCATTTCGCTGGTGGCCGTGTTCGTGCCCATCATGTTCATGGGCGACGTGGTGGGGCGGTTTTTCCGCGAGTTTGCCGTCGTTATGTCGGCCGCCATACTGATCTCGCTGGTGGTCTCGCTCACCACCACACCCACCTTGTGTGCCTTGCTGCTGCGCCCGCAGCCCGCGCGTGCTCCTTCGCGCATGGGCCAGGCCATGGACCGGTTCGGGGCGCGCTGCCAGCGCTTGTACCGCCGCAGCCTCGCGTGGTGCCTGCGCCACCCGGCGCTGGTGCTTGGCGCACTGGTGGGGGTGATCGGGCTCAACGTATTTCTGTACTCCACGATTGAGAAGGGCTTCCTGCCCGAGCAGGACACGGGTCGCATCATGGGGTTCATCCGCGCCGACCAGGCCAGCTCCTACCAGGCGATGGAGCGGCGCATCAAACGCTTTCTGGCCATCGTAGAGGCCGATCCGGCGGTGGACAACGTCACCGGCTTTACCGGGGGCGGCCAGACCAATGCGGGCGCCATGTTCATGACGCTCAAACGGGGCGAGGCGTCCGACGCGGTGATCGCCCGCCTGCGCACCCAGCTCAAGGATGAGCCCGGCGCGCGCCTGTTCATGGTGCCCCAGCGCGATATCCGCATAGGCGGGCGCCAGAGCAGTGGCTCGTACGACTACACGCTGCAGGCCGACGACGTCGCCGATCTGCGCACCTGGGAGCCGCGCATCCGCGAAGCCCTGGCGGCGCTGCCCCAGCTCGAAGACGTCAACAGCGACGTGCAGGACCACGGCGAGCAGACCACGCTGGACATCGACCGCGACGCTCTCGCGCGCCTGGGCCTCACGGTGGCGCAGGTGGACGCTACGCTCAACGACGCCTTTGGCCAGCGCCAGGTGGGCGTCATCTACAACCCGCTCAACCAGTACCGCGTGGTGATGGAGGCGGCGCCACGTTTTCTGCAAGGCCCCAAGGCCCTGGACGGTTTCTTTTTCATCTCCAAGACGGGCCAGCGTGTGCCGCTTTCTGCGTTTGCCAAGCTGCGCAGCACCATCACGCCGCTGTCCGTGAGCCACGAGGGTGGAACGCCTGCGAGCACCATCAGCTTTGGCCTGGCGCAAGGCATGTCGCTGTCGGACGCCACGGACGCCATCGAGCAGGCGGTGGCCAACCTAGGCGTTCCGGTGTCGGTGCGCGGCAGCTTTGGCGGCAACGCGGGGGCGTTCCAGAAGGCGCTGGCAAGCCAGCCGCTGCTGATCCTCGCGGCACTGGTGACCATTTACCTGGTGCTGGGGGTGTTGTACGAGAGCCTGGTGCACCCGCTCACCATCCTCTCGACCTTGCCGTCGGCCGGGATTGGCGCACTGATGGCGCTGATGCTGTTTCACACCGAGTTTTCGCTCATTGCGCTGATTGGGGTGTTCCTGTTGATTGGCATCGTCAAGAAAAACGCCATCCTGATGATCGACTTCGCCCTGGCGCGCCAGCGCGGCGGCCATGTCAGCGCCGCCCAAGCCATCTACCGCGCCGCCTCGCTGCGCCTGCGCCCCAGTTTGATGACCACCATGGCCGCCATTTTCGGCGCGCTGCCACTGGCGCTCGGCCGGGGCGACGGCGCCGAGCTGCGCCAGCCGCTGGGCATCGC
>JBATPF010000069.1:0-6966 GCA_049291355.1 Giesbergeria sp. | reverse complement strand
TGACGTCATGTTCTGCAATCACCGCGTCACCCAAGTCAACTTGGCCTGTTTAGACCTCGCGAAGTAAGGTGGCCATGTGTTTACTATGTCCCGGTACACCTGTTTCGTATGTCTCCGGTCCATACAGCGTCGCCGAAAGAAAGGCACCAAAGAAAGGGCGACCCCGTTGTCCGTGTCCCCTTCGCTGCGCTACGGGGCAACCTGCGGTGCTCGCTTCAGGCGGGGTCCGCGCAAACTCGCCTAGCGGCTCAAACAGCGCGCGGCCCTGATCCGCCTGAAGCTGTGCTCCTCGGCACGGCCAGAGGGGACGGGGAGCCAAACAGCCATTCGGCCCATCGCTGCGCTTGGCCGCGGGCGTCGGCATGAGCGCGGCGCAGGCGGTGGGGCCGGATTCAGAGCAGCGCAGGTATTGGGGTCGGATCACGATTTCGCGCAGCGAAACTCATGCTCAGACCCCAATCCCGGAACAGTGGGCGCAGCGCACGTTCTTTGTCATTCGTGTCTGAGACGGCGCATTCAAGTCCCAGACAATGAGCAGCACTTGCCGGCCAGGAGCAGCCGGTGGGCGCATGGAGGTGCTGTCCTTCAACGTTCGAGGTGAGTTGAAGACTGCAGCTTGCTGCAGTTGGTCAGCTCGACTGATTGAAGCTGGGGTTAGGGCGCATTCGCGGGGCTAGGCCGACGCGGCCTCTCTAAAAAGACAGCGGAGCAGGCGTGGAACGAAGTCGCGGAGGAAATCCAGACCGGCGCTAAGTCGGGCTTGCGAAACATGACCGTCGTGCAATAGCCGACTGCGTGCGTTGTAGGCGTCAAGGACTTGTTTCGAGATGGCTTGGCGATCACCCAGGCCAGGGTGCCTTTCCAAGGCAGCATTGATGAAGCTACGCATACCTTCGCCGATGGAATCCGCTCTCAGCTTGTCAATCCGGCCTAGAAGCCGCGCCAGTGCTGACCATTCGGGGTCCGCGCGCGGAAAGGTGTCTCGCTTGTTGCGGATGATATGTGCAGCTTCAGTGATAGCCACTGAGCTTTCGGGCGAAACAGGGAGGTCTGGTAGCAGTGCTTCCAGTGACGTGATCAACGTGATGAATTGGGCGTTGTCACTTGCTTCAAATCTGTGGGACATTGCCACTTCGATTGCCAGCTTCAGTTTTTCGTCGCGGGCGATTTTCGACAGATGCTTGAAGGACAGTGCCTCTTCTGCTTTCGCAACGAAGCGTTCAATAGGAATTCCAGCGGTCACCGTTGCTTGCCCGAATTCGAATCGAACTAGGCGTTTGTGGTCAGGTCGAACAAGTGCCTCTCCGGCCTCGTAGCGGCCGTCTGTGCTGGTCCATCCGGTGACTTCTCGAATGTGCGCCATCGGCTGCACAGCTGGAATCGTGATTGGTTCGTCAAATAGGTTTACTGCTCCGGTCTCAATGGGATAGCGCACGCCCGCGCTGAATTCAATCGCGCACCAAAGGACTGCCGCCCGTAGCTCCGCGAGGCCTTGTTCGGCGGCATCCGTTGAAGGATATGGCCCGAGCGACGCGGCGTACAGATGATGAAGCCTTTCTATCGTTAGACGGCCAGTTGTTCCGGTGAACTGAGTCGATTCGTCAGGCAACTGCAGGATCGAGCCTGGAGACAACCGAAACGGTAGCGTTGCGATGAAGCGTTCCTCGCCACAGCCTGGTGTTCCTGGAGAGACTGCAAATATCATTTTTTTACGCTAACGAATGAAAAGGAACTTCCCCGTCCCGAGTGATCCGCGCAGTTGCGGGGCATGGCATCAAAGTGCATCGATGGGAAGTGCAACCTCTCATCAACTCATTTGCTTTTGTGGAAGGGAAAGTCCATGTCTGCCATTGTCACCATGGGAATCGATCTCGCCAAGAACGTCTTTACTGTTCATTGCGTGGATGATTTGGGGAGTAATGCCCACCGTCGCCTTTAGATTGGATGTAGCCGGTCAGCGCTGAGAATATCTAGGCCAAGACGAGCGCCAGCGGCTGCCTGCACTTTGGCCCCGCGCTTTTCGCTTTCCTATAGCGCGTCCAAGCAGGCCACCAGCAGGCGCTCTCGGAAAATGTCAAGTTGGATCCACAACCCCCTCCGCCCCCTCAAGCTGCCGCCGCACGTTCTCCAACACCCCCTTGAGCAACGCCTCGCGCAGCGCCTGCGACGGCATCGCCCGCGCCAGCTCCACCGCCCCTACGAGTTGCGCCACCACCGACCACGCCTGCGCGTCGCTGGCGGTCGCAGCCGCCATGCTGTCCTTCATTGCCACCACGCCTTGTTCAAACGCCTGCCGCGTGGCGTCGTTGGCGCGCGCTACCTCGCTCGCCAGCGCGGGGATGGCGCAGCCCGATTCGGGTTGCGCGACGTGGGCGGGGCTCAAATAGCCCTCGACGATGCGCAGCAGTTGCTTGCGTGATTTGCTGCTGAACAGCTTGCCCGAGCGCTGCAGCTCGGTCTGAACGATGGCTTCGAGCAGCTCGCCTTTCGAGCGGAAATGCGAATAGAACGCGCCTGAGGTCAAGCCGGCGGCGGCCATCAGGCCATCGACGCCGGTGCCGGCAAAGCCCTGGCGTTTGGCGAGTGCGCCGGTGGTTTTGAGCAGCCGGGCGCGGGTGTCTTGTTTGTGGGTGCTGGGGTAGCGCATGTCAATTTCTAGAAAACGCTTGCAGTGTGACATAACGTTCGTTACGATAACGATCGTTATTTTAAATACTTTGACCATGACCACACAAACTGAACCGCCGCTGCGCCCCGCAGCCCTGATTGTTGGCGCGGGCGACGCCACAGGCGGCGCCATTGCCAAGCGCTTTGCGCGCGAAGGCCTGGTGGCCTGCGTCACCCGCCGCAGCGCCGACAAGTTGGCGCCGTTGGTCGATGAGATCACCCGCTCGGGTGGCCAGGCACGCGGCTTTGCCTCCGATGCGCGCAAGGAGGACGAAGTGGTGGCGCTGGTGGACACCATCGAGCGCGAAGTCGGCCCGATCGAGGTGATGGTGTTCAACATTGGCGCCAACGTGCCCTGCAGCATCCTGGACGAAACGGCGCGCAAGTACTTCAAGATTTGGGAGATGGCCTGCTTCGGCGGTTTCCTCGCTGGGCGCGAGGTGGCCCGGCGCATGGTGGTGCGTGGGCGCGGCACGATTTTGTTCACCGGCGCCACGGCCGGTCTGCGCGGCTCGGCCAACTTTGCTGCCTTCGCCGGCGCCAAGCATGCGCTGCGGGCGCTGGCGCAAAGCATGGCGCGCGAGCTGGGGCCGAAGAACATCCATGTGGCGCACGTGGTGGTCGACGGCGCCATCGACACCGATTTCATTCGCGAGAGTTTTCCTGAGCGCTATGCGCTGAAGGACCAGGACGGCATCCTCAACCCGGATCACATTGCCGACAACTACTGGCATTTGCACGCCCAGCCGCGCGACGCCTGGACCCACGAACTCGACCTGCGCCCTTGGATGGAGCGCTGGTAAGTCCATTTCTAAATCAAACGATTGCTTTGTCGGCTTCGCTTCGGCAGTACGCCTGTACTTTCTGCGCTTCGCCTTCGCGCACTCGATTTATTGAGAGACCGAATAAACCCTGCTGGAGCACACCATGAGCAAAACCGTTGAATTCCTTTTCGACTTGGGCAGCCCCTACAGCTACCTGGCCTGGCACCAGTTGCCCAAGGTGGCAGCAGCGCAGGGCGCTACCATCGTCTACACGCCGGTCCTGCTGGGCGGCATCTTTCAGGCCACCGGCAACGCCAGCCCGGCCGAGGTGCCGGCCAAGGCGCGCTACCTCGACATTGACCTTGCGCGCTGGGCGCAGGCCTGGGGCTTGCAGATTGCCAGCAACCCGGCGTTTCCCATCAATACGCTGGCGCTGATGCGCGGCGCCGTCGCCATGCAGATGCAGGGCGACGAGCCCTTCCAGCGCTATATGCAGGCGATGTACCACGCCATGTTTGGCGAGCCGCGCAATATGGGTGACCCGGCCGAGGTGGCGGCCGTGCTCACGGCGGCGGGCTTCGATGCGGCGCAGTTCATGGCGCAGATCGGCGAGCAAGCGGTGAAAGACCGGCTGAAGGACAACACCCAACAGGCGGTGGCGCGCGGAGTCTTCGGTGCGCCCAGCTTCTTCGTGGGTGACGAGCTGTTTTGGGGGCAGGACCGGCTGGACCAGGTGGCGCAGGCGCTGGCGCGCGAATGACACTTCCAAAAAAATAGCTGCCAACGCATACCAGGTAAGCGCTGGCAGCCATTTTGGCTGCAATTTCAGGTGGCGTTTCAGTCCACGGTTGCGCCCGAGGCCTTCACCAGCTTCTGGTACTTGGCCCGCTCGGCTGCCATGAAGCTGTCGAACTGCTCGGGCGTGGTGGGCACCGGTTCGGCCATCAGGTGGCCGAAGCGGGTTTTGGTCTCGGGGGCGTTCAGCGCCGCCACGAACGCCTTGTTCAGCTTGTCGACGACCGCCTTGGGCGTGCCGGCCGGCGCCACCAGGCCCCACCAGGTGTCGATTTCAAACCCCTTGAGCGTATTGGCTACCGGCGGAACGCCGGGCAGGGCAGGGCTGGCCTGGGCGCTGGTCACCGCCAGAGCGACGAGCTTGCCGCTTTTGATGTTGGGCGCTGCGGTGGCCAGGTTGTCGAAGTTGAAGTCGACCTGGCCTGAGAGCAGCGCGAGCTGCGCCGGGCTGCCGCCGTTGTAGGGGATGTGCACGGCAAAAATGCCTGCGCGCTGCTTGAACAGTTCGCCCGCCAGGTGGCCGGCGCTGCCGTTGCCGCCGCTGCCGTAGTTGAGCTTGCCGGGGTTGGCGCGGGCATAGGCAATCAGGTCGGCCAGGCTGGCGATGTGGTGCTTTTTCGCCGTGTCGGCGTTCATGACCAGCACGTTGGGCACGCGCACCATCTGTGTGATGCCGGCAAAGTCCTTGCTAGCGTCGTAGGGCATGCGCTTGAACAGCCAGGGGTTGACCGCATGCGTGGCCGTGGCCGCGATGCCGATGGTGTTGCCGTCCGGCGCGGCCTTGGCCACCGCGTCGGCGCCAATGTTGCCGCCAGCGCCGGGCTTGTTCTCGACGATGACGGTGCCCAGGGCGTCTTTGGCGCTTTCGGCCAGCGCACGCGCCGTGATGTCCACCGGGCCGCCCGGGCCGTAGGGGACGATGAGGCGAATGGGTTTGGATGCGTCTTGCGCCTGCGCGCCGGTGGCAAACAGCGCGGCGGCTGCGGCGCTGGCGAGGAGGAGGGTGCGAAGTTTCATGGGTTGTATTGTGCAAAAAAGTCGGCGTCTACGTGGTAGGCCGCCCATCTCCTACAGACTGCAAGCAGTTCTTCCCCTAAAACGGTGCATTGCCTTCACCTTTTTGGAGAACCTCGATGAACAACGCCACCAACCAACCCAACACCCCCAAGCGCTATGCCGACTGCATCGCCGCCTGCCAAGCCTGCGTGCTGGCCTGCGAGGGCTGCGCCAGTGCGTGCCTGCGCGAGAGCGACGTCACGGCCATGGCCCGCTGCATCACGCTCGACCGCGATTGCGCAGACCTTTGCAGAATCGCTGCCACCTTAATGGCGCGCGACAGCGAGCACGCTTCAGCCGTGTGCGCGCTCTGCGCCAAGGCGTGCGACGCCTGTGCCAAGGAATGCGGCAGCCACAAAATGGACCACTGCCAGGCCTGCGCAGCGGCGTGCAAGCGCTGTGCCGAGGCTTGCCGGGCCATGGCGCACTAAGGTTTACGCGCCAACCAGCCAACCAGCCAGCCTGGCAGCGCGCGCGCTCAAGCGCCGTGCTTGTCGGCTTCTGAGGTGAACGCGTCTGCGAAAAACTCCTCGGCGGGCAGGCCGCGCTGGCTGCAGTACGCCCCGCGTGCACTGTCCACCACGATGGGCGCGCCGCAGGCATAAACCTGGTGGCCCGAGAGATCGGCGAAGTCGTCGAGCACGGCCTGGTGCACAAAGCCGCTGCGCCCGCTCCAGCCGTCTTGCGGCAGCGCGTCGGACACCACGGGCACGTAGCGCAGTTGCGGCAACTGGGTTTGCTGCTCGCGCACCCAGGCGTCCATATACAGGTCGCGCGGGCGGCGCCCGCCCCAGTACAGCACCACGGGCCGGGTGCTGCCGGTCTTTTGCAATTGCTCGATCAGCGCCTTCACCGGCGCAAAGCCCGTGCCCGACGCCAGCAGGACGATGGGTTTGTCGGAGTCTTCGCGCAGGAAGAAGCTGCCGTACGGCCCTTCGATGCGCAGGATGTCGCGCTCCTTCATGCTGCCAAACACCTGATCGGTGAAGCGCCCGCCCGGCATGTGGCGCAGGTGCAGCTCAATGCCGCCCACGTCGGCCTGGGTATGCGGCGCATTGGCCATCGAGTACGAGCGCCGCACGCCGCCTTGCAGAATGAATTCAACGTACTGGCCGGCGTGGTAGCGAAAGGCCTCGGTGGCCGGCAACTGCAGGCGCAGGCGGATCACGTCGTGCGACAAGCGCTCGATGGCAGTGACGCGCACCGGGAGCTTGCGGATGGGAAACGCGCCTTCGTCGGTGACCTGGCGCGACTCCAGCACCACGTTGCTGTGCGCCACGCCGCAGCAGGTGAGCACGAAGCCGGCGGCTTCTTCTGCGGCGCTCAGGGCCTTTTCCTGGTGCTCGCCATGCACCACGGTGCCTTCGATTTTTTTGCACTTGCAGGAGCCGCAGGCTCCGTCTTTGCAGCCGTACGGCAGGCCAATGCCCTGGCGGATGGCGGCTGCCAGCATGGCCTCGCCCGGCTCGGCGACAAAGCTGCGCCCGCTGGGCAAGACACTGATCTGAAAGGCGGAATCTGCGGGCGGTGCGCTGCTCATGCTTTGGGTATCCTCGTTGGTTCTTCAAGACGCGAATCAATTTTGCCTTCAAACCAAAGCCCTTCTGGCGCACTGCCTTCGCGCTTTCGCCGCCCGCGGCTGCTCATCGTGGGCTGCGGCGACGTGGGCGTGCGCGTGCTGCGG
>JBATPF010000068.1:0-10960 GCA_049291355.1 Giesbergeria sp. | reverse complement strand
AAAACCTGCTGATGGGCGCCTACACCCGCAGCGACAGCGATGCGGTGGCGCGCGACCTGGAGCTGGTCTACAACTACTTTCCGATCCTGCGCGAACGCTGCCACCAGGAGGCTGGCCTGCTTTCGGGCGGGCAGCAGCAGATGCTGGCGATCTCGCGTGCGCTGATGGCCGCGCCGAAGTTGATCCTGCTCGACGAGCCCAGCCTGGGGCTCTCACCGCGCCTGACCAAGGAAATCTTCGAGATCGTGGTGCGCATCAACCGCGAGCGCGGCACCACCATCTTGCTGGTGGAGCAGAACGCCAACATGGCGCTCAATGCGGCGGACTTTGGCTAGGTGCTGGAAAACGGCCGCATCGTCATGGAGGACACCTGCGCCAATCTGCGCGAGAAGGACGACATCAAGGAGTTCTACCTCGGCATGAAGGACGAAGGCGTGCGCGGCGAGCGGCGCTGGAAGAAGAAGAAAACATGGAGATGAAATGAAGCACCCCCTGCGTCGCCTTCGGCGCCTTCCCCCTCTCTCGGCTCGCTGCGCGAGTCGGGAGGGGGACACCCCCAGCGCGGCGGGGCGGCCCTTGCGCGGGGGTGCTGGTATTGGCCGCGCCAGTTTTATGCACCTTGGTCAAGGTGCAGCGACTCGGGTAGTTTGTAATGTCTAATCTTTGGGACCTTGACCACATTCGTCCGGCTGGCAAAGACGTGCTGGCGGGCGACACCGTGCCCGCGATGTTCTGGAACGCGGTGGCCGAGCGCGGGCCCAAGGTGTGGATGCGCCAGAAGCACATGGGCATCTGGAAGAGCTGGACCTGGAACCAGACCGCCGATGCGGTGCGGGAAATTTCTGGCGGGCTGATGGCGCTGGGTCTCGCCCCGGGTGAATGCGCGTCCATCCTGTCCAACACCACCATTGAATGGGTGCTGTGCGACCTGGCCGTGCTGGCCTGCGGCGGTGTCTCCAATGGCATCTACCCCACCGACGCGCCCAGCCAGGTGCAGTACCTGTGCGAAGACTCGGCCACACGCCTGCTGTTTGTCGAAAACGACGAACAGCTCGACAAGGCCCTGGAAGTGCGTGAGCGCTTGCCGCTCTTGCGCAAGATCGTGGTGATCGACATGGAAGGCCTGCGCGGGCTGGATGACGCCGACGTCATTGGCCTGAACGCCCTGCGCGAACTCGGCCGCGGCTACCTGCAGCAGCACGCGGGCGAACTCGAGCGCCGCTCCGCAGCCTGCCGGCCAGGCGACTTGGCGATTCTGGTCTATACCTCCGGCACCACCGGCAAACCCAAGGGCGCACTGCACACGCACGGCGCCATCACCTACACCCTGCGCGGCTACAACACCTTGATTGCGCGCGATGAGAGCGACGAGGCCATGTGCTTCCTGCCGCTGTGCCACATTGCCGAGCGCATGGGCGGTGAGTATTTTTCGCTCTACACGGGAAGCAAGCTCAATTTCGTCGAAAACCCCGACACCGTGCCCGAGAACGTACGCGAAATTGCGCCCACGGTGTTCACCGCCGTGCCGCGGGTGTGGGAAAAATTTTATTCCGGCGTGATGATTTCGCTCAAGGAATCCACGCGAATGCAGCAGCTTGCCTATGCCTGGGCCATTGGCGTGGGCACGCGCATTGCCGACCATGTGCTGGCGGGCGAAACCGTCAGCGCCAGCCTCAAGCTGCGTTTTTATCTGGCACGCTGGCTGGCGCTGGACAATGTGCGCAAGCTCATCGGTATCCACAAAGCGCGCTTTCTGGTGACTGGAGCGGCGCCGATTTCGCCAGAACTCGTCAAGTGGTATTTGGCGCTGGGCGTGCCCATGCTCGAAGTCTGGGGCATGACCGAGACCTGCGGCGCCGCCACCGGCGTGCCGGCCAGCCGCATGAAACCCGGCTCCATCGGCCCGGCGGCGCAGTTCAACGAGGTGCGCATTGCCGAGGGCACCGGGGAAATCCTGGTGCGCGGCCCCAATGTGTTCAAGGGCTACCTGAACCAGCCCGAGAAAACCGCCGAGACCATCGACGCCCAGGGCTGGCTGCACACCGGCGACGTGGGCACGATGGATGCCGAAGGCTACCTGCGCATCACCGACCGCATGAAGGACATCATCATTACGGCGGGCGGAAAGAACGTGACCCCAAGCGAGCTGGAAAACGAGCTCAAGTTCAGCCCGTACGTGACCGACGCCGTGGTGATCGGGGACAAACGCCCCTACCTCACGGTCATCGTCATGATCGATCAGGAAAACGTCGAGAAATTCGCGCAGGACCACGATGTTCCGTTTTCCAACTACGCCAGCCTCACGCGCACCAGCGAAGTCCAGGCACTGATCCAGGCCGAGCTGGAGCGGGTCAACGCCAAGTTTGCGCGTGTCGAGCAGATCAAGAAGTTTTTCCTCCTCGACACCCAGCTGACTGCCGAGGACGAAGAACTGACCCCAACCATGAAGCTCAAGCGCAAGCTGGTAGAGCAAAAGTACGCGCCCCAAATCGAGGCCATGTACCGCTCGTGACACCTTGGCGCCGCCGCCCTAGGGAAATTGCCCGTGCTCGAAAAGTTGCCTCGCCCTATAACGTATTACTCACAGGAGACCAACCCATGAAACTTCACCACCTCGCCGCCCTGGCGTTTGCGCTGGGCACCTCGGGCGCCGCCATGGCGCAGGCCCAACAAGGGGTCACCAAAGACACCATCACGCTGGGTTCCATTCAAGACTTGTCGGGCCCCCTGGCCGGCTTTGGCAAACAAGTGCGCCTGGGCATGATGCTGCGCGTGGACGAAGCCAACGAACAAGGCGGCGTCGACGGCCGCAAGCTCGAACTGAAGGTAGAAGACTCGGGCTACGACCCCAAGCGCGCCGTGCTGGCCGCGCAAAAGCTCGTGAACCAGGACAAGATTTTCATGATGGTGGGCCACATCGGCACGGCACAGAACATGGCCGCGATGCCGGTGCAGTTTGCCAAGAACATCATCAACTTCTTCCCCGTGACCGCCGCGCGTGAAATGTACGAGCCGTTCAACCGGCTCAAGTACGCGTTCGCTGCCACCTACTACGACCAAATTCGCCAGGCGCTACCGGTGCTGATGAAGGAAAAGGGCGCAAAGAAGGTTTGCACCATTTACCAAGACGACGAGTTCGGTCTGGAAGTTGAGCGCGGCGGTGAAGCAGCCCTTAAAAAGATGGGCATGGAATACGCTGAGAAAACCTCGTTCAAGCGCGGCGCTACCGACTTTTCATCGCAAGTGGCCAAAATGAAATCTGCCGGTTGCGACTTTGTCGTGCTGGGCACCATCATCCGCGAGACCATCGGCACCATCGGCGAGTCGCGCAAAACCGGTTTCAATCCAACCTTTTTGGGCTCAAGCGCCGCGTACACCGATCTCATCCACAAACTGGGCGGCAAAGCCATGGACGGCCTTTACGCCACCATGACGGTACAAAACCCCTACTTGGATGAAGCTTCGCAGCCCATCCGTTTTTGGGCCACCAAGTACAAAACCAAGTTCAATGAAGACCCGACCGTGTTCTCGGTTTATGGCTACGACATCATTGACGCCTTCATTCGTGCAGCGCAGAAGGCCGGGAAGAACCTGACCACCGACAGCTTTATCAAAGCCATGGACACGATGGTGATCCCGCCCGATATTTTCGGCAGCCCAGAATCGACGTTCAGCCCCACCAAGCGCCTGGGCAACGATATCTCGCGCATGTCCCAAATCCAGGATGGGAAGTGGAAAGTGGTGTCGGACTACGTGAAGCCATAAACGCAGCGCCTGCGTTTTCATCAACCGCCCCTCGGGGCGGTTTTTTTATGTTCTGCGGCGCCAAGCGGGTGGTGCCGAAGGCTTGCGGGCTGCATTCGTTCAATACACACGACGACGCCTAACTATAGTATTGATAGCTACTCACGCTTGATGGGTAAGCGCCAGAGGCCAATTTGTATCAAATTTTTTCACCGGGTGGTGCTTAGGCATTTACACAAAGCGTTCGCTCTGTAAAAATCCATCTTGATTCAATCAGCGCAACAGGAGACCCCGCCCCATGACCGAAGCCTATGTATTCGACGCCCTGCGCACCCCGCGCGGCAAAGGCAAAAAAGACGGCAGCCTGCACGAAGTCAAGCCCGTCACCTTGCTCGCCGGCCTGCTCACCGAACTGCAGGCACGCCAAGGTTTTGACACCGCAGCGGTGGACGACATCGTCATGGGCATCGTCTCGCCGGTGGGTGAGCAAGGCTCCGTACTGCCCAAGGTGGCGGCCATCAAGGCGGGCTGGGCTTTCACCACGGCGGGCGTGCAAATCAACCGCTTCTGCGCCTCGGGCCTGGACGCCGTGAACATCGCGGCGCAGAAGGTGCGCTCGGGCTGGGAAGACCTGGTGGTGGCCGGCGGTATCGAGAGCATGAGCCGCGTGCCGATTGGTGCCGACGGCGGCGCCTGGGCGCAAGACCCGGAGACGAACTCGGCCACGCTGTTCGTGCCACAAGGCATTGGCGCCGACCTGATTGCCACACTCGATGGCTTCACGCGCGAAGATGTGGACGCGTTCGCGCTCGAATCCCAGCGCCGCGCCACCGCTGCACGCGCAGCCGGCTACTTCAAGCAATCGGTGGTGCCGGTGCGCGACGCCCTGGGCCTGGTGATTCTGGAAGAAGACGAATTCATCAAACCCCAGACCACGATGGAGGCGCTCGCCGGCCTCAAGCCCTCGTTTGCGCAGCTTGGCGCCATGGGTTTTGACGCCGTGGCGCTGCAGCGCTACCCGCAGGTCGAGCGCATCCACCATGTGCACCATGCGGGCAATGCGTCTGGCATCGTCGACGGAGCGGCGGCCGTGCTCATCGGCAACGAAGCAGCGGCGAAGTCGCAGAACCTCACGCCGCGCGCGCGCATCGTCGCCACCGCCCTCTCGGGCGCCGACCCGACCATCATGCTCACCGGCCCCGTGCCCGCAACGAAGAAGGCGCTGGCACGCGCCGGCATGACGATCGACCAGATCGACCTGTTCGAAGTGAACGAAGCCTTTGCCGCCGTGCCCATGCGCTTCATGCGCGAGCTGGGCGTTCCGCACGAGAAGGTCAATGTCAACGGCGGCGCCATCGCCATGGGCCACCCGCTGGGCGCCACCGGCGCCATGCTGCTGGGCACGCTGGTGGATGAACTGCACCGGCGCCAACTGCGCTACGGCCTGATCACGCTGTGCGTGGGTGGTGGCATGGGGATTGCCACCATCGTAGAAAGGATCTAGCTCCCCCTGCGCCGCTGCGCGGCTTCCCCCTGAGGGGGACGGCTCCAGTGGCCGGGCGAAGCCAAGAACTGGACTTCCCCTGTGCCGCTTTGCGGCTTCCCCCTGAGGGGGACAGCTCCAGCGGACTGGCAAAGCCAGATCCGCGGTGCCGCTGGCTTAGTGCAACGGTTCGCTTCTCGAAAACACAGTCATTCATCAGATAGAGACACCACCATGCAAACCATTCGCTACGAACTTCTGGACGCCGCCGCTGGCAAGATTGCCCTGGTCACCTTTGACGAGGCGGGCTCACCCGTCAACACCATGTGCCGCCAGTGGCAGGACGACCTCATTGAACTGGTAGCGCAGGTGCAGCAGGACCGCGCGCAGCTCTCGGGCATCGTGCTGGCCTCGGCCAAACCTAGCTTTTTCGCTGGTGCCGATCTGAAGGCCACCATGCGCGCCGCGGCGGAGGACGCGCAGGCCGGCTTTGCCGTCATCGAGCGCATGAAGCAGCAGTTCCGCACGCTGGAAACCCTGGGCATTCCGGTGGTGGCGTGCCTGAACGGCGCGGCACTGGGCGGCGGCTGGGAAGTGGCGCTGATCGCCCACCACCGCATCGCGCTGGACAACCCCAAAATCCAGTTCGGCCTGCCCGAAGTGACGCTGGGCCTGATCCCCGGCGCCACCGGCATCACCAAGATGACGCGGCTGCTGGGCCTGATGGGCGCGCAGCCTTATTTGCTGGAGGGCAAGCTTTTCAATCCACAGGAAGCCGTCAAACTGGGCCTGGTGCACGCCAACGTGGCGACGGCGCAAGAGCTGCTGCCGGCGGCTCTGGGCTGGATTGCCGCCAACCCCAAGGCGCAGCAGCCCTGGGACGACAAAAACTACAAGATCCCCGGCGGCACGCCCGCCAACCCCCAAATAGCCAACGCCTTGATCGTGGCGCCCGCCATGCTGAAAAAGACCACGCGCGGACGCTACCCCGCGCCCGAGGCCGCGCTGGCCTGCATGGTCGAAGGCGCGATGGTGGACTACGACACCGCCCTGCGCATCGAGAGCCGGGCATTGGCCAAAATCATGAGCGGCCAGGTGGCGCGCAACATGGTCAGCGCCTTCTTCTTTGACATGAACGCGGTGAAAAGCGGCCGCTCGCGCCCCGGCAATGCGCCACGCGCAAAACTGTCGAAGGTGGGCGTGCTCGGCGCCGGCATGATGGGCGCGGGCATCGCCTGGGCGCAGGCCAGCAAAGGCATCGCCACGGCGCTCAAAGACGTGAGCCAGGAGAAGGCCGACGCCGGCAAAGCGTATAGCGCCAGCCTGGCGGAAAAGCGTGTCGCCAAGGGCCGTATGGACGCTGCCAAGGCGCAGGCACTGCTAGCCCGTATCACCCCCACAGCCAACGCAGCAGACCTCGCTGGCTGCGAACTCATCATCGAAGCCGTGTTCGAGAACCGCGAACTCAAGGCCCAGGTGACGCGCGAAGCCGAGCCGCAACTCGCCTCCGGCGGCTTCTTTGCCAGCAACACCTCCACCCTGCCCATTTCGGGCCTGGCGCAGGCGAGCGCCAATCCCGCCAAATTCATCGGTATCCACTTCTTCAGCCCCGTGGACAAGATGAAGCTCGTCGAAATCATCCGCGGCAAAGACACCGACGACGAGACGGTGGCGCGCGCCTTCGACTACGTGCAGCAGCTTGGCAAGCTGCCCATCGTGGTCAACGATTCGCGCGGCTTCTACACCAGCCGCACCTTCGGCACCTATGTGATGGAGGGCGCGGCCATGCTGGGCGAAGGCCTTCCTGCCGCCCTCATTGAAAACGCCGCCATGCAAGCCGGCATGCCCGTAGGCGCGTTGGCCGTGCTGGACGAAACCGCCCTCACGCTCAGCGTCCACGTACTCGACCAGACCCGTGCCGACTTCGCTGCGGAGGGCAAGACCTTCACCGCCACGCCCGGCGAGCTGCTGGTAGAGCGCATGGTCAAGGAATTGAAGCGCCCCGGCCGGGCCGGTGGCGGCGGCTTCTACGACTACCCCGCCGGGGAGAAAAAGCACCTGTGGCCCGAACTGCGCACGCTGTTCGAGAAATCCGATGTCACATGGAGCGTCGAAGAAGTGCAGGACCGCTTGCTCTACCGCCAGGCCATCGAGACCGCCCGCTGCCTGGCCGAGGGCGTGCTGACCAGCGTGCACGATGCGAACATCGGCTCCATCTTCGGCATCGGCTTCCCGGCCTGGACCGGCGGGGCGATGCAGTTCATCTATGGCACGGGCGTGGACGTCTTTTTGCGCCGGGCGGATGAACTAGCTGCCAAATTTGGAGCGGGTTTTGTGGTGGATGCAAAGGTGCGGGAGGCGATTGAGCGGTTCCGGCCGGTCTATTGACCGGACCATGCGGTTGGGGCCGGCAAGAAAGGTCATTGGTACATCAACCGCCTTGTAGCTGCGCCGACAGTTCCCTCACCCAGCGAACTTTGTCCGTCTGCAGCATGGGAAGCGGATGGAAGTATTTGTCTTTCGAGTCCGGCTGCTGCACTCCAAAGCACTGACCCGCAGACTGCAATAGCGGAAGAGCTTCGCGTATCAAAGGGGTCAGCTTTAGATGCACTCCCCACGCAAGAATCAGCGGAGCATCCCTCTTGCGCCTCAATGCCTGCGTGAGTTCGGCCCTGCGTTCGGTAGAAAACATGGAGTGAGCCCGGTAGCCGTGGCCCTCCTCCAAGGCGCGATACCAGTTCATAAACACGCTGCTTCGAGACTCACGGATATCGGACAGATTGATGACACGGACATGGTTCCACCCCATGCGATCCATGATCCTCATGACTTGGTATTGCGTTGTGTCGGGCCGCGCCGCCACCAGCCGGCATGTTGAGTGACCAGGCCTACCTTCAATCGCATCGCCAATGGCCAAGGGACGGGACGAGCCGGGGTTCATCATCACAAAGATGGCATTGGGCAGGCCACGCCCGGCGCCGTCGAATCTTTGAGCTTGCACAAGCGAAAGGATCTCTAAAACACTCCTGCAAGGTAGGAACTCGCCGTGCAGCTGCACATCGTAGAAGTGTGCGAAAGCCAGGAATCGCTCTCTGAGCTGTGGTGCGCCAACAAACGGGAAAGTCATCCGAGGTACGGCGCCCGCTGCCGGACGCAAAGCATGTCACGCCTCATGCCAATTCACCCATTGCAACCCACCCACCCGCGAGAACTCGCGCACATTGCGGGTCACCAGAATGGCTTGGTGGCGCAGCGCGGTGGCGGCGATCAGCGTGTCGTGCGGGCCAATGGGCTTGCCGGCGGCCTCAAGCTCCGCTCGAATGCGGGCTGCGTGTGCGGCGCACTCGCTATCGAAGGGCAAACTCTGCAAAGGCTGGAGCAGTTGCGCCAGCGCGGCTAGGCGAGGCGCGGCGGCTTCGGGTGGCAAGCGCAGTAGGCCGTAACGCAGTTCGTATTCCACGATGGCAGGAACGCCTACGTCTGCGGGGCGCAGGGCCTGCAAGCGCGGCACCACCAACGGGTCGCCACGGAAGTAGTAGCTGATGGTGTTGCTGTCCAGAACCCACATTGCTAAAACCCCAGCCGCGGCACATCCGCAGGCTTGGCGGGCGGTTTGCTGCCGTCTTCGCTCAGCGGAAAGTCGGGAAACCGGCCGGCAAGTTGCAGGCAGTCGTGCGGCCATTCGTGGGCGGCGTGTTTGCGGATGATGTCGGCCACCCAGCGGCTCTTGGATACGCCATGGGCCTGCGCAGCTTGGTCTACCAGCGCTTGGGTGGCGTCGTCCAGATACAGCGTAATTTGGGACATGAAAGCACCTTCTTGGCAATTCACTTATACGTGCAATTATATTGCAACCCCTCAAGACGACGTCAAGAGGTCCGTGCTGAAGCCACCGAGAGCGCTCAGCCCACTCGGTGCTTATCGTCAAGCGCTGCTCGCGTCTGGCCGCAAGTGTTTGACGCCGGTTGAAGATTCCAGCGCTCGGAAGACCCACCAAATCTCCAAGATTCTTCCTTGTATATTGACTACGACACAGTCAAAATACAATGATGATAGATCGCCAACTCAGCCCCCTGCTGGACGAACGCCTCGCTTTTTACCCCGGCATCGTCCTGCTGGGCCCGCGCCAGGTAGGCAAGACCACGCTGGCCAGAGCCATAGCCGCACAGCACCCCGGCGCGCTGTTTCTCGACCTGGAGCGCCCCGCTGACCGGGCGCAGTTGGCCGAGCCAGAGCTCTTCCTGGCCCAGCACCGGGGCCGCCTCGTGGTGATGGACGAAGTGCAGATGCTGCCCGACCTGTTCACCCACCTTCGGCCCGAGATCGACGCCGATCGGCGGCCTGGGCGCTTTCTGCTGTTGGGGTCGGCGAGCGGGGCGCTGCTGCGCCAGCGCTCTGAGTCGCTGGCGGGGCGCGTGGGCTATTTGGAACTGACGCCGTTGCTGGCCAGCGAAGTGGCTGCCACCAACGACTTGGGTGCGCTGCAGCAGCTGTGGCACCGGGGCGGATTTCCGCTGGCGCACCTGGCGCCCAGCGACCGGCTGGCCTATGCATGGCGGCAGGACTTCATTCAGAGCTTTTTGCAGCGCGACCTGCCGCAGATGGGCGTGAGCGTGGCGGCCGATACGCTGCACCGCTTCTGGCGCATGTTGGCGCATTTGCAGGGGCAGCTTTTCAATGCATCGCAGTTGGGGCAGTCGCTGGGCGGCGCGTCGCACACCACCGCCGCGCGCTACCTCGACGTGCTGGTGGACACCATGGTGGTCCGGCGGCTGGAGCCGCACTTGCCCAATGTGGGCAAGCGCCTGGTGAAGTCGCCCAAAACCTACATCCGCGACAGCGGCTTGCTGCACGCGCTGCTGAACATTGCCAGCCTGTCGGACCTGCAGGGCCACCCCATCGTCGGCGCCTCGTGGGAGGGCTTTGTGGTGGAGCAGGTGGCGGCGCACCTGCCCGAGGGCGCGCAACTCGGCTTCTACCGCACGGCGGCCGGTGCCGAGATGGACATCGTCGTGCAGGCCGGGCGGCGCAGCCTGGCCATCGAAGTCAAGTTCTCGTCCGTGCCCAAGGTGAGCAAAGGCTTCTGGCATGCGCGCGAAGACCTGCAGCCCACGCGCACGGTGGTGGTGGCGCCGGTGGAGCGGCGCTATCCGCTCAAGGACGGGGTGGAGGTGGTGCCGGTAGCGGCCATTGCCCCCTTGCTGGCGGAGCTGGGTTAAGCCTGGGGGCCGGCACCCCTTGCACGAAGCCCGGCGAAGGCGTGAAGGCACTGCGAATCAAATTGCTATTAAATATATAGCTAATAACGCTTATTCAATAAGCGCTAGAGGCCAAAAACATCCAAACTTTTTAATCCAGCGGGGTCGCTCACGGCACAAACCGGTAGCCGATCCCCGCCTCGGTGCGCAGGTGCTGGGGCATCGCGGGGTTGTCCTCCACCTTTTTGCGCAGGTTGGCCATGTGCACGCGCACGTAGTGGGTGTCGTCGGCGTGGCCGGGGCCCCACACCGTCTTGAGCAGTTGCTGGTGGGTGATGACGCGGTCGGGCTGCGACGCCAGGTGGGTGAGCAGTTTGTATTCGATGGGCGTGAGGTGCAGCGGCTGGCCGGCGCGTTCGGCGGTGCGCCGGGCGAGGTCGACGCGCACGTCGCCAAAGGCAATCAGCGGTTCGCCACCGGGCGTCTGCTGGTAGTGGCGCCGCAGCTGCGCACGCACGCGGGCCATGAGTTCGCC
>JBATPF010000067.1:0-4899 GCA_049291355.1 Giesbergeria sp. | reverse complement strand
GCGCAGCACGGCGAGCGAAGCCGGGCCGCGGTTCACCAGATCACCCAGCAGCAGCGCGGTATCGCAGCTGGCCGAAAAATCGATCTGCTCCAGCAGGCGTTCCAGCGCCTCGTTGCAGCCCTGCAGGTCGCCTATACAGTAAAGTGCCATCGTGTCCTTGCCTCCATCGGTTCCATGAATTTTCTGATCATCGCGCTGTTGACCCTGCTCAACGGCGCCTTTGCCATGTCGGAACTGGCGCTCGCATCGAGCCGAAAGTCCAAGCTCGCGGCCATGGCGCAGGCTGGAGACAAGTCGGCCCAGGCGGCATTGGCGCTTCTTGAGAACCCTACGCAGTTTCTCTCGTCTGTGCAGGTGGGCATCACGTCGATTGGCATGATCAATGGCATTCTGGGCGAAGCGGCCTTCAGCGATTCGCTGGCGCACTCGCTGGTGCGCTGGGGCCTGCCCGAAAGCGCGGCCAGCATCACGGCCACGGCGGTGGTGGTCACCATCATCACCTTCATCACCATCGTGTTTGGCGAGCTGGTGCCCAAGCGCATTGGTCAGCTTTATCCCGAACCCGTCTCCCGCCTGATGGCCCGCCCCATGACCTGGGTGGCGCGCGTGGCGCGGCCCTTTGTGGCACTGCTGTCACTGTCCACCCAGGGCGTGCTCAAGCTGCTGCGGGTGGACAACGACGCTGGCCGGGCAGTGACGGAGGAAGAAATCAGCGCCAGCCTGGCCGAGGGGCGCGACGCGGGCGTCATTGAGCACCACGAACACCAGATGGTGCAGAACGTCTTTCGCCTGGACGACCGCAACCTCACGTCGCTCATGGTCCCGCGCAGCGAGGTTCAATGGCTCGATGCGGGCCATACCGTGGCAGAAGCTTTGCGGCATGCGAGCAGCGCAGGCGAAAAGGGGGCGCATTCCTGGTATCCCGTCTGCCGGGGTTCGCTCGACGATGTCGTGGGCATGGTCGGCATTGCGCGCCTGCTGGAGCTTGGATGGCAGGCGCCGGGTCTGGTTGGCGAATATGTGGAGCCGGCCGCGTATTTGCCCGAAACGCTCACCGGAATGGAGTTGCTGGAGCAATTTCGCGCGCGCCGGGCGCGCCTCATATTTGTGGTGGACGAATATGGCGTGGTACAGGGAATCATGACGCCGCGCGATTTGCTAGAAGCGATTACCGGCGAGCTCAAGCCCGACGCAGCCATAGACGCCTGGGCCGTGGAGCAGGCCGATGGCAGTTGGCTGCTGGAAGGCCAGATGCCGATTGAAGAATTGAAGGCGCGGCTGGATATATCCGACCTGCCGGACGAAGACCGTGGGCGCTACAACACCCTGGCCGGATTATTGATGGCCGAATGGGGCAGTTTGCCCGACGCAGGCGCCTGCATTGTCTGCGCGGGCTGGATATTCGAGGTGTTGGCGCTGGAAGGGCGGCGCATCGATCGCGTGCAGGCGTGCCGTCAGGTGGCGCAGGAACCGGAACAAGAGTAAGCCTCCCACAGGGGACCCACCGTCCCGCCAATAAGCACTCGCGCGGGAATTCGTGAAGAATTTTTCCAACAGAATCCTGCAATGCACCGTTTCGGTGCGCCCAATAAAAACAAATGAATGAAAAGAATTCGCTGCGGCGTTTGCACACGGCTGAAAACTTGTTTCTATAATGGGCTTCCCCTCAACCCATCCATTCCAAAGACCATGCAAAGCTACAAAGAGCTCGTAAAGCAGCGCGAAGCGCTGGACCAACAAATCAATCAGGCGCGACAACAAGAGTTGGCCGGCGCCGTTTCTCAGGTGCGTGCGCTGGTGACCGAATTTGGTTTGACCGCACAAGACGTATTTCCGAGCGGCCGTGCGCGCAGTTCCAGCAGTGGCTCCAAAGTGGCGCCAAAATACCGCGATCCGGCCACCGGCAAAACCTGGACGGGCCGAGGCAAGGCACCGCGCTGGATTCAGGATCAGAATCGCGATCAATTCGTCATCTAGCTTTGATTTTCACGCCATGCGGCGTGCTGACTTAAGTCCGCTGCGGCGGACTTAAGTATTTCTGGGCCCCGCATTTCTCTTTTGCGGGCGGCTGCATACCCCTGTTGCCTGCGGCCTGCCGCCAGCGTATTTCACGCAGGGCTCTGCACGCTGCCAGAATGGATGGGTTGTCGACTTACACAGGAGAGTCCCATGGCCCGCACCCCACGCCCCGCACGACATGCTTTTGCTTCCACGCTCAAGCGATTCAAGACCGCATCGGGCAAGGAAGGGCAGTTCTATTCGCTGCCCGCATTGGCGCGGCAGTATCCGGGAATCAAGCGCCTTCCGATGTCCATTCGCATCGTCCTTGAATCGGTGCTGCGCAATTGCGATGGTCGCAAGGTGGGCCCGGAACACGTGGCCGAGCTCGCCCAATGGGCGCCCCAGGCGCCGCGCACCGAAGAAATTCCCTTTGTCGTCTCGCGCGTCGTGCTGCAGGATTTCACCGGCGTGCCGCTGCTGGTGGATTTGGCCGCCATGCGCAGCGCCGCCGTGCAGTGCGGCAAAAGCGCCCGCAAAATTCAACCACTGGTGCCAGTGGATCTGGTGGTGGACCACTCCATCATGGTCGACTACTACGGCAAGAAAAGTGCGCTGGACCTGAACATGAAGCTTGAATTCCAGCGCAACCGCGAGCGCTACGAATTCATGAAATGGGGCATGCAGGCGTTTGACACTTTGGGCGTGGTTCCGCCCGGCTTTGGCATCGTGCACCAGGTCAATCTGGAATACCTGGCGCGCGGCGTGCACAAGAACAAAGACAAGGTGTACTACCCCGACACCCTGGTGGGCACCGACAGCCACACCACCATGATCAACGGCATTGGCGTGGTCGGCTGGGGCGTGGGCGGCATCGAAGCCGAGGCGGCCATGCTGGGCCAGCCGCTTTACATGCTCACGCCCGACGTGGTGGGCGTGGAACTCACGGGGCGCCTGCGCGAAGGCGTCACCGCCACCGATCTGGTCCTCACGGTCACCGAGCTGATGCGCAGCCACAAGGTGGTGGGCAAGTTCGTCGAGTATTTTGGCGAGGGCACGCGCTCACTTTCTGTGCCTGACCGCGCCACCATCGGCAACATGTCGCCAGAATACGGCGCCACCATGGGCTTTTTCCCGGTAGATGAGAAAACCATCGACTACTTCCGCGGCACCGGCCGCACCAAGGCCGAGATCGAGGCGTTTGAAGCCTACTTCCGCGCCCAGGGCCTGTTTGGCGTACCGTTGGCGGGCGACATCGATTATTCAGAGGTGGTGCGGCTGGACCTCTCCAGCGTCACTCCCAGCCTCGCCGGCCCCAAGCGCCCGCAGGACCGTATCGAGCTGGGCAAGGTCAGCACGCAATTTACCGACCTCTTCAGCAAACCCAACGCCCAGGCCGGTTTCAACCGCCCGGCCGAGCTGCTGCACACGCGTTTCCATATTCACTCGGGCGAGCCATTGGGAGGCGAGCCAACGCCGCAAGAGAAGCCCACGCCTGACGGAGCCCCGCGCCATCTGCTGGAGATGGAGGCCAACAAGCCCACGCTCGCCGCTGCGCACTCGGAAACCCACACGGCGATCGCGCGCGCGTCCGACATTACGGTGGGCAATGGCGATGTGCTGATCGCCGCCATCACCAGCTGCACCAACACCTCGAATCCCAGCGTGCTCCTGGCTGCCGGCCTGTTGGCCAAGAAAGCGGTGGAGGCGGGCCTGAAGGTCAAACCCCACATCAAGACCTCGCTGGCGCCCGGCTCGCGCATCGTGACCGAGTACCTCACCGAAACCGGCTTGCTGCCCTACCTGGAAAAACTGGGCTTCGACGTCGTGGGCTATGGCTGCACCACCTGCATCGGCAACTCGGGCGACCTCACCTCCGAGATCAACGAGGTCATTGCCGACAACGACCTCATCTGCTCCGCCGTGCTCTCGGGCAACCGCAATTTCGAGGCGCGCATCCACCCCAACATCAAGGCCAACTTTTTGGCCAGCCCGCCGCTGGTGGTGGCCTACGCCATTGCCGGCACCGTGCTGACCGACCTGATGACAGAACCCGTGGGCAAGGGCAAGGGCGGCAAGGATGTGTACCTGGGCGACATCTGGCCCACCAGCGACGAAGTGCAGGCGCTCATGAAGTACGCCATGAAGGGCAAGGCCTTCCGCGAGAACTACGCGCTCATTGCCACCGAGCCGGGCAAGTTGTGGGAGCGCATCAACGGCGGCACCGGCATGACCTACGAATGGCCCAAGAGCACCTACATCGCCGAGCCGCCGTTCTTTGCCGATTTCATTGCAAAAAACGGAGCAAACAAGTCAGGTGCAGCAAGCGCTAGCGGCCAAAATGATCCAAAACTTCCCAACGTGCTGGGCGCACGCATCATGGCGCTGTTTGGCGACTCCATCACCACTGACCACATCTCGCCCGCAGGGTCCATCAAGGACAGCTCGGCGGCTGGGCAGTGGCTGTTGCAGCACGGCGTGATGAAGCCAGACTTCAACAGCTACGGCTCGCGCCGAGGCAACCACGACGTGATGATGCGCGGCACCTTTGCCAACGTGCGCATCAAGAACCTCATGGTGCCGCCCACGGCAGACGGCTCGCGCGAGGAGGGCGGTATCACGCTGTATCAGAACGACGGTCCGCTGCAGGGCTCGAAGATGTTCATCTTCGACGCCGCCATGCAGTACCTGGCCGAAGACACGCCCACCGTGGTTTTTGCCGGCGAAGAATACGGCACGGGTTCCAGCCGCGACTGGGCGGCCAAGGGCACACAGCTGCTGGGCATCAAGGCCGTGGTGGCAAAGAGCTTCGAGCGCATCCACCGCTCCAATCTGGTGGGCATGGGCGTGCTGCCGCTGCAGTTCAAGGGCAGCGATTCGTGGGAATCGCTGGGGCTGGAG
>JBATPF010000066.1:0-4087 GCA_049291355.1 Giesbergeria sp. | reverse complement strand
ACGTACGACTGCGTCGCCCTGGCAGCGCAAGAGCGCTCGCGCTCAACGGCCAGCGCCGTGTCGCGCACCATGACCGCCGCCCGCAGGCGCAGAACCTCACGCTCCAGCTGGTCCACCTGAGCCTGCTGCTGCGCCATGACGCGGCTGCAGCGCTCTTGCGCAGCGCCATAAGCGCGGCAGAGCACCACATGCTCTTGCGGAACGGTGGTTTCGGGCGAAAGGATGGGAATGGAGCGCATGGTGCTGGCCTGCTGAAGAAGCGACAAGCGCAATATTAAATGAGAATAATTCTCATTGCAAACCATACACTTCCGTCGCCAGGGTCAACCACCCGGTTCTATTTCTGCACTCACGTCGGTCTCTAAGAGCACCACCTCAGACTCAGGCCTGCGTCACCACTGGCCGCGTAGCAACGAGCTGTCCCAAAGCGCTCTGCAGGTCATCAAAATCCAGTATTCCGCCCAGACTGCCATCGTCATTCACCCAGCGCATCCTGTTTCCATCGGGCGTCAAAAACAGCACCTTTCCGTAGCTGGCAGGTGAATGCTTGGCCTTGCGAGCGGCGTCTTTGGTGTCGTCTTTGGTTTCCAGCAGCCGCTGGATGGGCTCTTCACCGGGGCTATGGCGCACGCACACCACGAAGTCGGGGTAAAAATAATTGTCGTGCTCAGCGCGCACCACACGCACGCCGTAAGGCTTGTTGCGCGGGTTGCGGTGCCACCACTCCACAAACTCTGTGCGGTCCAGCGCCCTTGAAAAAGCATCTTCCAATTTGTTGCCAAACCACGTGCCGTCAAACTGGCCTTGCACAAAGTCACCGTCAGTTAAGCGGTAAGTGGTATCGGCAAGCCACTCACGGTCATCCATAAACAGCACTTCGTCGACGCGCCCACCCGCCTCCTGCGAGGGCGGCAACACGCCGTAGATATTTTTGCGTGATGTCTCCAATGCCAAGTCAGCGGGAAACACCATCACATCCGGCAATGGCTGGGCATCCACCAGCTGGGCGCGCTGCGCTATGGCGTTGAACATATCTTCGCGCAAGGTCTGCACTTCTTTGCGCACCACCCAGTGCGCCGCATCGCGGGCCAAGCGCTTTCGCTCCATGTCGCTGGGTGCCTCCGCCCCAGGCATATCCGCCAAGGCTTCGTTCACGGTGGGACGCAAGCGCTCGGCCAGCACTTGCACGATGATTTTGTAATCTTCCTCTTCCGCCTGCGGCAGTTCCCGCAGTGCCAACATGGCTTCGCGGGCCAGTGCGCTGCGGTCCACCACCAACTGAAAGCTTTCGTCGTAGTTGGCGCCAGTGGTCAGTTCCGTGTGCCGCTCCAACTCGCTAATGCGGTTGAGTGCCACCTTGACCGCCGTGTTGCGCAGGGCATCGTCCAATGTGAGCTTGGTAGCCGCGTCGCGTGAGATGGCCGACATGTCCTCCAACTCGGGTTTTTGTTCGGTTTTCAAGCTTGCGCCCAACTGCGGCAAGCCTGATTTGCGCGGGTAGGCCCGCAGGCCGTGGTTCTTGAGCACCGCCAACACTTCGTCGCGAGTTCTCAAGGCGCTGCGTTGGCCGCGCGCTGAAGGCGCAGGTACCGGCAGCACCGTGTCTAGCACCACCTTGGGAAGGTCATCCCACAAAAGGTCGCTTGCTTTGTGCGCCGCAACACCGCCTACAAACGGCGGAAACAGTGGCGCTTGGCCGGTGTCTGGTAGCCCATCTACCAGCACGGTTTCGGGCGAAGGCACGGGGTTCTCTTGCCAGGGCATGCCGTAGAGCAATGGTTCCTGGTCAGTCTCCCGGTTGGTATAGACCACTGCGCCCGACACCGTTTGGCGTGCAAGCAGTTTTTCCGTTTGGCCTTCCAGCTGATTCTTAACCGCAGCACTGGCCTTCACCGCTGCTTCAAAACCTGCTTGGGCTTGGGAATTCCCCAAATACACGTAGGCAGTATTCAGGTCAGCCGGTATTTCGCGTGGTTCGCCAAATGCGTCGCGCACCGGGCGCGCCACGCGCATCACGCGGCCAATGAACTGCATGGCAAAGTCGGCATCGTTCACCGGCTTTGTGCTGGCCAGCACAAAGGCGCGTGGTGCATCAAACCCAGTGCCCGCCGACTGCTTGAAAATGAGCACCCGTTTGCGCGTGTCAGCAGCAATGGCAGCCATAAGCACTGGGTCTGGGTCGTCAGACGAATGGCGACCAATCGCCTCGGGGTGCACGCCGCACAGGCGCATCAAATCGTTGGCGGCTTCGTCCACCGTATCAGGCCCATTGGCCACCTGCACCAGCAGCAAAGGCACGACAGCAACGCCGGCGGCTTGCAAGGTTTTCTCAATTTTCAGATTGCGCAGCCAACTTTGCCGCAGCACGGTACGACGCAGGTCGGTAATGGTGGCCAATGTTTGGCCCACGCTGTAGACCACCGCTTCGATGTATTTTTTGTTCAACCGGGCTTTCACGACCTCATCGCGCGCTACCGGGAATGCCTTTTGGGCGCTGTAGCCCGCGTGCGCTAAGAACTCGCCCAGCCGGTCGTCCTTCGGCGTGGCCGTGGCCATCACCAGGTACTCGGCGCTCAGCCAATGGGCAAATTTGCCAAATTCCGTGCCTTTATCCAGGCCAATGTGGGCCTCGTCCACCACCAAACCAATTTGCAAGCCTTGCGCACGGGCACGCGCCACAAAGGCGGCCAGGGTGCGGGTGGCATCGTCGCCATCGGCGTCGTAACCCTTGGTGCGCCACTGTGCCCGGGCCACGCCCTGCGCGGTAGACAGCAGCACCATGCCTGCGCAAGCCTGCCGGTTGCGGCCATCGTTCAAACTGCACGGCGACAGTGACGGTGCATGTGCTGTCAATGCGTCTTCGGTTTGCTGCACCAGCGTGACGAACGGCACAAACCAAAACCACAGCACTTGGCGCTGGGCACTTACTCGCTCCAATACTTGGCTGATCACATAGGTTTTGCCCGACCCCGTGGGGGCCCCCAGCAAGCAGGGTGGCGCGGTGTCCAGCAGCAAGGCGCGCTCCATGCCCGCAATCAATGTGCGCTGAAACTCCTCGGGCTGTATTGCTGTGCTTTGCGCCGCCATGGCCACGGTTTCCATAACCATGTTGGGCGAAACGGGGCTTACGGCGCTCATGCTGCGTCTCCTTCGGCGGGGAGCAAAGCCGGCACGGCGACTGGCGCAGGTGCTCGTGCCACCAACCCACCGGTGCTGGCTTTGGCGCTGACTTGCCCTTTCAGCAGAGCGTCCGTCAATGAATAGGTATTGGCTTCCATACCGCGCTCCGCTAACAGCGCGGCCATGGCTTTGGGCCGCGCACAAAACACCGCCAACCGTGCAGCGCCATGCAGAGCAGGCAAAGCGGCCAGTGCGTCCAGCGCCTGGGGCGTAGCCTGCCAGCACAACACGGTGAGCCAATCGCCATTAATTGCTATCACTTGAATAGCTTCTTGCGCACTATCTACGGGCGCTGATGCCGTTTCTCGCATGGAAATCAGCATGCTGGCATGTTCAGGCGTGGTTTCAAAGGCCACATCGGCGGCGTTGAATTTATCCAGTTGAAGGTAAGCAAAGCTGGCGTCATAACCCTCGGTGGCAATGACCCGGCGAATGCGCTCCGCACACACATCGCGGCACAGGTTTTTGCCCGGTTCTTTGTCGGTGGCCTCGGTGCTGCTGCACAAAATAAAGCGCCGTGCACCGCCGTCTTGCGCGTTAAGGGCCAGCACAGCCTGGCCAGTGGTGCCACTGCCAGCGAAGAAATCCAGCACGGTGTCGCCGGGGCGAGTGGCTTGGGCGATCAAGCCTTGCATCAGAGAAACTGGCTTGGCGTAATTGAAAGCGCGATCACCAAAGATTTGCGCCACTTGCCGACCGCCTTCTTGATTAGTGGCAGACAGCAAATTGGCTTCAGCTTCGTACTCGCCGTCTTCAAATTGCGGCACGATCCAACTACTAAGTCGCCCCTGATTTATTCACTTCAGGCCGCCACTGAGCGCCGCCCTGACCCGGTAGTCGCTGCACAGACGATACCGCGCGATATCTGCAGCCAGTGCGCCCACACACCCGTCACCTCGCACAGGCG
>JBATPF010000065.1:0-3752 GCA_049291355.1 Giesbergeria sp. | reverse complement strand
CTAACGAATGAAAGGGACTTCCCCGTCCCGAGTGATCCGCGTAGTTGCGGGGTACGGCATCAAAGTGCCACGATGGGAAGTGCAACCTCTCATCAACTCACTCGTTTTTGTGGAAGGGGAAGTCCATGTCTGCCATTGTCACCATTGGAATCGATCTCGCCAAGAACGTCTTTGCTGTTCACTGCGGGATGCACCGGGCAAGAGCGCTCCGAATTGCCTCGCTGGCGCCCTGCCTCACTGATTCTTGAGTGTCTTCTCAAAGAACTTCACGATTTCTGCATCGAAGCTGACGTGGAACGCCGCTCGATCGAAGCCTGCAGAGCTCTTGCAGATGCCAGGAGCGATGGACGCCAGCGCATCGCTGCAAGGTGCCAGGAAATCGTAGTGACCCGCATGCGCCGCAACGTGATAGTCCGGTGCATTGGGCAGTGCCAGTCGCACAAGCTCTGCATAACGCGGGTGTGGCACGACGACATCGTTCTCGGCTCGCCAGAGTTGCACCGGGACCTTGACGTTTTTGAGGCCGTCCTGCGCGAACGTGAATCCGAGCGCCGGCGCAGCGACCACGGCGGCTTGGATGCGTGCGTCGGCGACCGCGTAAGCGGTGGGTGGGGCGACTGGTTTTTCGCCCTTGGCCAGCAGTTGGCAGGCAAAGTCGGCCGGATATTGCTGACACATCGGGCCGATGGTCGAGAAGTCCGGGACGCCGCCGATGTTCACCAGCGTGGTGAATCCACCCGACGAAAAGCCGAACATGCCAATGCGTTGAGCGTCGATCGATGCGCGCCCCTCCCAAGTGGACACCATGTGGTCGATCACACGACTGACTTGCCTGGGCCTGTCCATGACGTCGACGCTGCGACTCTGGTCGGCGTAGTTGTCGCCCGTATGGTTCAAGGCCACCACGACAAAGCCGGCGTCCGCCAAGGCAATGGCCGTGTCGGCATGTCCGAGGTTGGAGCCCCCCGTTCCGTGGGACATCACGATCATCGGCAAGGCTGTGCCGCTCACCGGTGCGTTCATGGCGACGGTCATGGTCGTCGGCCCCATGGACACGGGTTGGGCCATGGCCTGGCTTGGATACCAGATGGCTAACGCCAGGGGCTTGCCAGTGGGATCAGCGGCAACCCCTTGCTGGAAGCCGGCAGCATGCGCACAGGTTCCGGCGAACACCATCGTCATCGCAGCGACGATGGACAACAAATTCGAATGCTTGATTTTCACGAAAGATGCCTTGTTGGGTAGAAAGGCGAAATTCTCGGCAGGACCGTGCAGGCTGTCCCGCACGCTGCGACGAAGTGGCAGCCCCCGGCGCCAAGCGACTGAATGTGGACGTGAAACGACACCCGCTGCTCCCGACCGAGGCAGTTGAACCCCACTCAGTGCGCAGGAAGGCAACGGCGACGCGAGCCGCTGCAGCACTTTGGACGTGAGCCGCAAGGCGACTTTGGGCGTCTGGTGGCGAGACTTAGGGAGTCGCTGGCAGAGGCATGGCTAGGCGGTTCACTTTGCCAAGTTCAGCGCCGCGCCCCATATTGCGGGATGGGGTTTGAGCACGGGTTGGGCTGCGCTGCATCGTGATCCGACCGTCGCACTGAGCCCCCAATGCCTGCGCCGGGCGGATATCCCAGCCTCGCCCTTGGCACAGGCATGCTGCAAAAAGTGCGGCTACGACCCTTTTGAAGAACTCGGGCGTCAGAAGCAGGAAAAAATCTGGTAAAAACGGCCTCTAGCGCAATCAGCACAAGCGCTAGCAGCTATCAAAGTTGAATAAAAATGGGTGGCCTAGGCCACCCATTTTTGGTTGAGCTGGAAGCGGCTTAGCCGATGGTGAGCTGGGTAGCGCGGCTCTCGGGCTGGAGCTTGGTCAGCACCAGGGTGAGCACACCGTTTTCCAGTTTGGCGCTGCTGGCGGGGGCGTCGATTTCGCTGGGCAGTTCCCAGCTGCGCTGCACCTGGCGCGGGGCGCCCTCTACGCTGCGCAGGTGCACCTGGGCGCCGTCAATGGTGATGCTGAGCTGTTCGCGTGAGACGCCCGGCACGTCGAGTTGTACGGTGACGGCCTTGTCGTCCTGCTGGACCTGAACGGGCGTTTCGGCAGGGCTGCCTTGGGCGGCGGCAAGCAAGAAACGTTGCAGTGCAGCATCGCTCGCCCGGGGTGCATGAACAAAGCTGGCGCGGCGCATGGCAGGGTGAAAAATCATAGGGTTTACTCCATTTACACTGCGCGGCTCCCGGTGTGTTCGCCGCATACCGAAGGAGATACGCACAGTCTCGGCGAATTCAAGAAGGATTCCTGGATGAATAAATTTCGCAGCGCGCGCTTGAAATTGGGCGCTTTGGCCCTTGGTCTGGCTTCTCTGTTGGGCGTTGGCGGTGGCATGGCCTACGCTCAGGCTGCCCCGGCGAGTGCCGCCAGCACGGCCACGGCGCCCATCAAACTGGCGCTGATCGAGAGTCTCTCCGGGCCGTTTGCCAATACGGGCGAGGCGGTGTTTCGCAACCTGCTGTGGGCCACTGAGCGTGTCAATGCCCGTGGTGGCGTGGCGCTGCCCGCAGCGGCTGGCGGCGCACGGCCGCTGCAGATTTCGCGCTACGACAGCAAGGGTCAGAACGAAGAGGCGCTGTCGGCCCTGCGCGCGGCCATCGACGATGGTGCGCGTGTGGTGATGCAGGGCAACTCGTCGGCGACGGCTGCGGCACTGATTGACGCCATCAACAAGCACAACGAGCGCGACCCCGACAAGCGCGTGCTGTTTCTCAACTACTCGGCGGTCGATCCGATCCTGACCAACGAGAAGTGCAGCTTCTGGCATTTCCGCTTCGACGCCCATGCCGACATGCGCATGGCGGCGCTGATGGAGGTACTGCGCGGCGACAAGGCGCTCAAGAGCGTCTACCTGATCGGCCAGGACTACAGCTTTGGCCAGGCCGTGCTGCGGGAGGCCCGCCGCCAGCTTGCGCTGCAGCGGCCGGACGTGGCGATCGTGGGCGACGAGTTGCACCCTGTGGGCCGCGTGAAGGACTTTGCGCCTTATGCGGTCAAGATCAAGAACAGCGGCGCGCAGGCCGTCATTACCGGCAACTGGGGCAATGACCTGACCCTGCTGGTCAAGGCGGCGCGCGAAGTGGGCTACACCGGCAGTTTCTACACCTTCTACGGCAACGCCATGGGTGCCCCCGCAGCCATTGGCGATGCGGGCATTGGCAAAGTGGTGGCGGTGGCCGACTGGATGCCCAATGTGTCGGGTGCGCCCAGCGCAAGCTTCTACAAGGCTTTCCGCGAGCGCTTCCCCAAGCCCCAGGACGACTATGTGCACATGCGCATGCAGCTGATGATCGAGGCACTGACCAAGGCCATGGAGGGCGCGGGCAGCGTGGACGCCGTCGCCGTGGCCAAGCAGCTCGAGAACGTGAAGGTCAGCCTGGCAGGCCGCAGCGGCAGCATGCGCGCAGCCGACCACCAGTTCCAGCAGCCGCTGGTGGTGGGCGTGATGGACAAGCAGGGCACACCCGGCGTGCCGTTCGACGTGGAAGGTTCGGGCTATGGGTTCCGGGTGGTGCGCGACATTCCTGCGGCGCAGACCGAGCAGCCCACGAGCTGCAAGATGCAGCGGTTTTAGGCGTATATTTTTACCCGGATATATTGCTATTTAAATATTGTCCGGGTAAAATTAAGGCATGACATCCTCACTGCCTACCCAACCCCCCATGCCAACGGCCCCGCGTGACAACGCAGGCCATGCCGCTTC
>JBATPF010000064.1:0-4829 GCA_049291355.1 Giesbergeria sp. | reverse complement strand
GGTGGCGTCCCCCTGGGGGCTGAGGGGCCGCGGCTCCAGGCCTGCCTGCGCAGGCTTGGACTGCCCTGAAGAGCAGCCGCTTCTGGCGGACGCGCCGGACGCGCAGCGGCTCAGGGGGGTTAATTATTCCCTGGCCCCAGCGCACGAATGCGCTCGATATGAGCCAGCAGCGAGCGTTGCGCCACCGGCCATACGCGCGGCGGCACATCGTCATAGGCATGCGCCACCCAGTCGTCCATGCTGCCGCCGGGCAGAGCCTCCAGTGCGGCAATGACCTTGGCCTCGCGCGCCAGCCGGTGGGCCTTGAGCCGCGCAATCGCGCTGCGTGCATCGCCCAGCACGTAGCCGTGCGCGGGCAGGATGAACTCCACGCCATGTTCGGCGCACAGTGCGTCGAGTCGGTCAAGCGAATCGAGGTAATCGGCCATGTTGCCGTCCGGTGGGTCGATCACCGTTGTGCTGCCGTTCAGGATGTGGTCGCCGGAAAACAGCAGGCCGTCTTCTACCAGCCGCAGGCAAAGGTGGTTGGCCGCATGGCCCGGGGTGTGCACCACTTGCAAAGTATGGGTGATTTTACCCTCTAGCGCTGGTACAGTAAGCGTGAGCAGCTCTTTCTCTTGTAGCGTTCGATCAGGCGCGAACTGGCTGTGCGCGCGTGCTGTGGGCGCGGATGGCAGGCCCAGGATGGGCGGGGCGCTGCGGCCCGCTTGCTCGCACAGGGCCTGCAGCGGCGCCGCGCCTGGCGAATGGTCGGGGTGTGAATGGGTGCAGACGATCATGCGGATGTCGCCGCCGGCCGCGCGCCAGAGTCGTTCGAGGTGCTGCGAATCGGCCGGGCCGGGGTCAATGGCGATGTAGCCCGTAGCGGGATCGCCCACCAGGTAGCTGTTGGTGCCGGGGCCGGTCATAAAGCCGGGGTTGGGCGCGGTCAGGCGCTGCACGTTCTTCAAAAGCGCCACGGGGCGCTCGCTCTGCCAGTCAAGCGGGTGCACGATCTGGCCGTCGGGGCAGACCATGGCCAGCTCGCCGTAGGGCATTTCGTCTTCCATGTAGCGCGCTTCCTTGCCGGTCAGCAGGCCGGCGCGGGGGCAGCTGGTCCACAAGGGCGTGCCGCTGGCGCAGGCCGACAGTACGGCGTCGGCGCTGTCGAACTTCGCCAGTCGCTCCAGGGTGCGGATGGTCGGGAAGATCATGAAGAAACTGCCGGCCGCGTGGCGTTCCAGGGCCTCCTGCGGGCGCACCCACACCGGCTCGAACTGCTCGGCCTCGTCGGCCACGGGTGTCTGGCCCTCCGGCATGCGAGCAATCAGGAAAGGCACGTCAAAGCGCCGGGGCAGGTCGCGGTCGCCCGTCCAGCGCGCCAGCACAAAGACATCGTCGGCGGCCAGCAGCAGGCCATGCGCGGTGCACTGGGCGGCAAAGGGGGCGTGTCGGTCGAGTGCGGCGATGTCGTGGGCATCTGCAGAACGGCCGTCGGCGTGGCGTGCCAGCAGAATGCCGAGCTCCTCGAAACTCTCGCGTATTGCGGCGACGGCTTGCGTGAGCTGTTCCTGAGACTGGCCGGCACGGCAAGCGCAAGCCGCATGCGTCACCGGGTCCGCGTCCAGTGCGTCAATCCCGCCGCCCGGGAAGACATAGGCCCCCGGCGCAAAGCTGGCCTTGGCGGAGCGGCGCGTCATCAGCACCTGTAGCCCGCCTGGGGCCTCCGGGGCGTCCCGCACCAGCAGGACGGTGGCGGCCGAAAGCGGCCGGACGGGTTCGCGCTGCGGGTGCAGCCACTGGGAGGGGCGGGTCATGGAGCCATTATCGAACTCACGACACCAGGGAGTCAGTCGCGTGCGGGAATCGTGAGGCCACGCGCCACGGCGGGCCGGGCGACAAAGGCCTCGAGCACGCGCTTGACTTGCTGGAACTGCTCGAATTGAACCAGCTCGCCGGCCGCGTAAAAACCAATCAGGTTGCGCACCCAGGGGAAGGTGGCGATGTCGGCGACGGTGTACTCTTGGCCCATCATCCAGTCGCGGCCTTCGAGGTGCTTGTCGAGCACGCCCAGCAGGCGGCGCGTTTCGGCCACATAGCGATCGCGCGGGCGCTTGTCCTCGTATTCCTTGCCGGCAAACTTGTGGAAAAAACCGAGCTGGCCCACCATCGGCCCGAGCCCGCCCACCTGCCACATCAGCCATTGCAGGGTTTCGTAGCGTGCCGCCGCATCCTGGGGGACAAAACGGCCGGTTCGCTCTGCCAGGTACCAAAGGATGGCGCCCGATTCAAACAGCGCCATCGGCTCGCCGCCGGGGCCCTTGGGGTCAATGAGAGCCGGAATCTTGTTGTTCGGGTTGAGCGAGAGAAATTCGGGCGAATTCTGATCGTTGGTTTCGAAGTTCACCAGGTGCGGCTCGTACGCCAAACCGATTTCCTCCAGCATGATGGACGCTTTGACGCCATTGGGCGTCGGCAGCGAATACAGCTGAATGCGGTCCGGGAAGCGCGCCGGCCACTTCTTCGTGATGGGAAAATCGCTCAGTTGCTTCATGTTCCGTCCTTTCCAGTCCGTTGCAATGCAATGCCGATCAGCCTAACCCGAACGCGGCCGCCGTGCCCGGCAGGGCGCCTGCACCCATAATTGCGGCCATGGAAATCGCATTCACCAAGATGCAGGGCGCGGGCAACGATTTTGTCGTGCTCGATCAGACGGCGGACGCCGATCGGCCCTCGCCTGAGCAGATTCGCTTTTTGGCCGATCGCCACTTCGGTGTCGGTGCGGATCAGGTGCTGTGCGTGCGCCCGGCGCCCAGCGCAGACCTTGATTTTGAATACGTGATCTACAACGCCGACGGCGGCGAGGTGCAGCAGTGCGGCAACGGCGCGCGCTGCTTTGCCCGCTTTGTGCGCGACAAGGGTCTCTCCGACAAGGACAGCCTGCGCGTCCAGACGCTGGCCGGCCCCATCGTGCTGCAGCTGGGTGCGGACGGCGTTACCGTAGACATGGGCCGCCCAGTTTTTGATCCGCTCCAGGCCCCCTTCACCGCCACCGGCCTGCAACCGCAGGCAGAAGGCGCATGGCAGACCTGGCCTCTGACGCGCGAAGGCCCGGGCCAGGAAACCCTGCTCCACGTGGCGGTGCTGTCCATGGGCAACCCGCACGCGGTGTTGCTGGTGGACGACGTCGTTACCGCGCCTGTGGCCGAACTGGGGCCTTTCGTTGGCAACCACCACCGCTTTCCAGAGCGCGCCAACGCGGGTTTTCTGCAGATTTTGGACCCGCACCACGTGCGCCTGCGTGTGTACGAGCGCGGCGCCGGCGAGACGCTGGCCTGCGGCACCGGCGCCTGCGCCGCTGTGGTGGCAGGGATCCGCATGGGCTATCTCGCGTCGCCGGTGCAGGTGCAAACGCGCGGCGGCGAGCTCACCATTGCCTGGAGCGGCCTCGCAGCCGATTCCGTTTTCATGACGGGCCCCGCCACCACGGTGTTCGAAGGCCGCATTCACCTCCCGGAAACCCCATGAGCACCAGCCCACAAATGGCCCCCATCACCGAAGAAGACATCGCCCAGTTTCTGACCAACACACCGGAATTCTTCGAGCGCCACGCCGAGGTGCTCGCCAGCGTGCAGATTGCCAGCGCCCACGGCCAGCGCGCCGTGAGCCTGCAGGAACGCCAGGCCGAAATGCTGCGCGAGAAGATCAAGGCGCTGGAGCAGCGCGTAATGGAAATGGTGCGCAACAGCCACGACAACGAAGCCATTGCCGCCAAGGTGCACGCCTGGGGCTGCGAGCTGCAGCGCGTGCCGCAGCCGACCGCGCTGCCGCAGGCCGTGGTGCGCGGCATTGAGCAGCATTTCGACGTGCCGCAGACGGCCATTCGTGTGTGGGACGTTGCCTTTGAACATACCGAGCACGATTTCGCACAGGATGCGAGCGACGACGTACGCGCTTTTGCCAGCTCGCTGACCATGCCGTTTTGCGGACCCAACCTGGGCTTTGAGCCAGCCAGCTGGCTGCCCCGCGTCGCGGTGGAGGAGGGCGACAGCCTGGCCGCGCAATCGCTGGCCCTGCTGCCGCTGCGCGAAGGCCCGATCGACAGTGCCACGCCGGCCTTTGGCCTGCTGGTGCTGGGTTCGCCCGACGCCCAGCGCTTCGATGCCACCATGGGCACGGAGTTTCTCTCCCGCATGGCCGAGCTGGCCAGCGCCGCGCTGCAGCGGCTGAGGTAGATGCCCCCTGAGTCGCCTTCGGCGCCTTCCCCCTCAAGGGAGACGATGCCCTCGCTGCGAGGCGGCGCGGCCGGCCGAGGCCCTTGCACGGTGCCGCTGTGCTGGAACTGCGCCCTCTGCGTGGGCTGTGGGCGGCGCACGGCGTTGCAGGGTACTGAAAAATAGAGGATGACCCGCGCATGACCGCCTCTGTCCCCCTGCCCCCTGAAGCGCAGCGCTATCTGGAGCATGTGCGGGTGGAAAAGCGGCTTGCATCGCGCACCCACACGCTCTATACGCTGGATCTGGCGCGGTTGGCTGCGATGGCCCAAAAGGCGGATGTGCCGCTGCTGGCCCTGCAGCCGGCGCACATTCGCCGCTTCGTGGCGCAAATGCACGGCGCCGGGCGCAGCAGTCGGGGCATCGCACTCATTCTCTCGGGCTGGCGCGGCTTTTTTACCTGGGCCGCGCGGCAGGGCCTGGTGAGCAGCAACCCGGTGCAGGGTGTGCGCGGCCCCAAGGCAGCCAAGCCTTTGCCCAAGGCCCTGGGCGTGGACGACGCGGTGCGGCTGGCGGATTTTCACGCCGCCGGCGCCGACCCCTGGCTGGAGGCGCGCGACGCCGCCATGGTGGAGC
>JBATPF010000063.1:0-5058 GCA_049291355.1 Giesbergeria sp. | reverse complement strand
GTTTTTGTCGAAATCATTTGGTAGATTCATCAGCTGTGGCGAACCGAAAATTCATCAAATGGCCTGCAGCCCTCATGGCTGCTTGCTCTGCGGTGTTTTGCTCGCAACCAAAACGCACATGCTTTTCACGGCGTCCGGCTGCTTCTGAGGTCTTTGAGCTTGATGAGCATGGCCAAAGTGCGCTCGAACTTGCGGTCCAGGTGGGTTTCGTAGCGTGAGAGCTTCTCCAGCCTGTAGGCTTGCAGGCCTTCGCCAAGGGTTTGGTTCACGATGGCGTCGTGGTGGCGGGACTCTTTTTCTTGCTGGTAGACAAGGGGTGAGACGTGCTCGGTGATGAACGCCGCCAGCCCCGTGGCGTCGGCCGTGTATTCCTCGTCATCGACATACTCTTGCCACCACTCGCGGGTGTCGGGCAGCAGGGCGCGCAAGGCCTTGTCATACGCGCGGTCTCCACCTTTGCGCAAGATGGCGCTGGCCTTGTTGGTTGCATCGAGGTCGTGCTGGGCAGACTTTTGACTTTCGGTGACATCTTCGGGTGTCTGGTCCATCACGTCTTGGATACGGATGCTGTCACCAGACAGGCCCAATACGAAGGGTGCCGCTGCCGGGATGATTGTCTTGGCGTTGCGTGAGGACTCCTTCAGCCCCTTGTTGATGGTGGCCCCCTCGGCTTGCAGCACCCGGCGCTTGCGCCAGATCACACTGGCCAGTTCTTCAATCAGGTGCTGCTCTGTCGCGCCGGCTGGCAGGTGCTCGTCCATCAGCGAGTTGACCAGGCTTTCGTAATCGGCATGGCACTCGTGGCTGAGCACGGTGTAGCGGCTCAGGATGCCGTGTTTGATGGCATTGAAGCGGACGGCTTCGTAGGGTTGGGGGCTGGCGCCTGCAACAAGTTGGGCCGGTGCATTGCCCGCAGTGGGGGCATGTGGGTCAATGGCAGTTGTGGTCATCATCGTTTCCTTGGGGTGTAGGGATCAGGTGCGGTGTGAAACCGTCACATCGTTGCAACTGCAAAACCAGCTCAGCAGGCAACTGCGTGTCATGCGGGCGAAGTGCGATACCAGCGGCCTGCCAGTTGCCGCAGCGCCGGCTGGTTCGAGCAAAGCCGGACAAGTGCTCGCACTCCAGGCACAGCCGCCGGTCATCTCCCTCACGGTCCCGAATCACCAGCTTGTCGGCCAGCGCTTCGGCAGCGGACAGGTTCAACCCCTTGTCGGTGAAGCGCGCCAGCCGCGCCGTGAAGGCGTCGATTTCCACCGTGTTCATGGCGTCCCCGTGCGGCCAGCACCAGCGGTCAGGGTCTGTGTCCGCCACTGCAAGATTGCTGTCCTCGATAAGCTGGTCCAGCGCCAGCGATGCAGCCCGAAACTTTTCTGCCGTCGCTGCCGATGTGCCGGGCGCGAGCGTGACGCGCCAGGGCGCGGTTTCAGGTTTTTTCAGGGTGGGCGCCGGGTCGTTGCTCGCATCGGCCGGGGCATTTGCGACAGCGACTGTTGCGACACTTGCGACAGTTGGGGGGGTAAATGGCTGAACTGTCGCAACTGTCGCAGGTGTCGCAGTCGCAAACCTGCGCAAACTGCCTTTTTTGAGTAGGTTTGCCAGGCTCATTCTGTCGCCCCCGCCAGCAGCGCCGGATTGATCTGCACCATCCTTTTCTTGCCGTCCTGCACCACTCGCACCCGCCCAAGTTCCGCCAGTTCGGTGACGGCCTCATTGAATGCGGGCTTGTCGCGCAGTCCACCCGGCCCGCAGCGCTGCACTTCCCGCGTGGGCACGCTGTCGGTTTTCTCGCGCCTGCAATAGTCCAGCAGCCAGGATTCCAGCCGCGTCGGATTTGCCACCCCCGCAGGCATCGCCAGTTCACCCAGAAAGCGCCGCGCTTCGGTCAAGTGCCATACTGCAATGCGCGCCCCGGACTCCATCGCATCCAGATCAATCGGCCCGATGTTGCCGGTAAAAACGTGGAACAGCGCCGCCAGCCGTACCGCGTTGTCTGCCGTCTTGCTGGCCACGTCGCGCACGTCATAGAGTTCGCGCCCGGTGGATAGCTCGGACTCGATAGCGTCGTGAAACGTAACCCAAGCCGCCTTGGCATCCGGCGTCAGTGTCAGCATGGCCGGGGTCAATGCGCCGGCGTCGTCAATCGGTGCGGCCCGCTCTAATATTGCTTTCAGGCGGTTATTGAATGCCTCCAGCGCTGGCCAGTTCGTTGGGGCTTCGGTGAACTTGCGCGTGCCTTGCGTTGACGTTGGCCAGGACACAAGAAACCGCGCCAGAAAGCCGGTGCCGCGTGCCAGCCCTTTGGTGCTGTCAAAGAAAGCTCGGATGGTCGTTTCCTGAACCTGCAATGCCATCGTCAGGCGCGCGCCTCGCACAGTGAAGCTCTCGGATGATCTGCGCTCTACGGGAAGTGCCGTGCCGTCCCAAAGCTGGTTCAGCGCCGCCAGGTTGCGCATGACGGAATCCTTGCCCATGCCGTGACTGCCGAACACACTCCCGGCCTCGCTACTGATAACGCCGCCCGATGGCCATTGCTTCGCCAGTGCGTAGGTCAGGGCCTCCGGTGTGGCGTCGCCGTAGATCAGCCGGGGCACGCGTGGCGCTACCGGTTCGCCTTCATCGAGGTTGCGGAGGTCCTGCGCCTGCACCGTGCTGGGTTTGCCATCTTTGGCCAGCGCCTTGATTTTTTCCTTCAGCCCGCTGCGCTGCGCCTCCCATGCCTCATGTTCCGACTTGAACGCCGTAATCAGTGGCTTCGCAGCTTCTTGCTTCCGCGCCTCATAGTCCCGGATGGACTTGGTGAAAAACCCGTCGCAAGTGCTCTTACGTTCACCGCTGTCGGCAATGGCCAGCAGGAACAGGCCGCACGGCCCGGACAGCTTGTCTGCCCGCTCTACGTCGCTGTGTGCCTGAATCGCCAGGGAAAGCGCCGCCAGTGCCGACGTAGCGATCAGCGGGATCGGTGCTTTCACGAACCCGGCCACTTCCTGCACCGCGCAGCGCACCGAGTCGGGCAGGGCGTCTAAGGGGTATTCCTCCGGCGTGATCTGCGCGATCAGCGGTTGAAGTTCTGGCCATGTGCATGCCGCGTCATCCTTCAATGGCGGGAAGTCCTCGCCGCGTTGCGTTTTGTTGCGTTCCGTTGCGCTGGCCGGTCGTGGCCCGTCCAACAGATCACGCACGTCGCCCCATGCCTTCGCGCTGCATGAATCGTGCTGGCACTTGAACCCCAGCGCCCCCGATACTTTGCGAAAAATGGCGGCCTCACCATTTCCGTGCTCAGGGTTGAATGGGCACGCTTCCAGCTTGAAACGTTCGCTGCCGTCGTGCTGGTCGGTGGTGCAGGCCAGCCCGTGCCGGGAAAGAAAATCCTCCAGGTTGAAGCCGTCAGACTGGCGTATGGGTGCTGCCGCTGTCGGTACCGTGCTGGCGGTCGTCGCTGGGATCAGGCCGTGCAGTTGCTCGGGCGTCACCACGGCCCGCGCCGGGGTCTGCAACAGCTTGGAAAGCCGCCATGGTGATGCGGCCGTATGGTCGCCCTTGTTGGCCAGTGTGCCGTACAGCTTGCAGATTCGCGCCGCGTTGAAAACAGCGCGATCTACCTTGGTCTGCGCGTCGTCGAATCGATCGGCCAGCGCCAGCAATACCGCCTTCACCAGCGCTGTGGCGTCGTCGTCGTTAGTCAGATCAATGGCGTACAGCAGGTGCATACCGTTGCCAGATTCAGCCACTAACGGGGCGGCCCATCCGATCCCGTTCAGATAGCCGTACACCGCCCGCGCCTTCGCCTTCGCTGCGCCTAGCTGCGCATCCGTTGCACTTGTGCCTGATGGACGCACCGGGTCAATATCAACCAACAGCCAGCGCCGCCGGGTCACTTGCTTGTCGGTGGTGGTGGACTGCGCGAAGGATTCAATCCGGTTGTTGTACCGGCTCAAAAGTTGCGGATCAACAGGGTTCAGCGTGACGTACACCGCCGCGCCGCTGGCGCTCAGGCGTGCCGCGTGCTCGGCCAGCTCCTGCCAGTGCTGCCCGTCAAAATAACCCGCGTCGGTGCGCTTGCGGCCCTTTGGAAAGGCCCGCAGCTCGATCACATCGTTCGGCGTGAATAGCACGGACAGCGCCGCAAGAATTGCGGATGCGTCAGGTGAAGGCGCGGTTATTTCGCTTTGGATTTGGGTAACAGCAGTCATCACAGCCGCCCCCCAATCTGCGCCAGGAACAGCGCCGCATCGTGCAGGCTGGGCAGGTAGCGCACCAGCCCCCAGCGTTCGGCCCAAAAGCTTTCTGCGCTGCCGTGTTCTGCTCTGCGATGCAGGCGGTGCCCCTTGAGTGCAAACGCGGCTCGCAAGCGGGGAAATGCCTTGTCGGTGGCCTGCGCATTGGCTACAGTGGGGGTGTCTGTGTCGCCTGCCGTGGAGTTCAAGCTCCCGGTGGGCTTTTTTGCGTCTGTGTCGTGCATGGCGGTGCTCCTTATGCTGCCGCCTGATCTGCCAACCATGCGCGCACGTCCCCTACTCGCCAGCAGGTGATTCGGCCCAATTTCACTGGTTTCGGAAATGCGCCGTCCTTGACCCGGCGCCAAAAAGTAGCGGGCGAGAACGGTAAAGGTGTAGGGCGAGTCGGGTGTTTGGGGTCGCGTACTAGGTGAGATTGGCGCACCAGTGCGGAATCTGGCAGCTCGTCAAAGTTAGGTATGGCTGCCGCACTGCGTGCCGGGACCACGACTGGCGTGGTGGTTAGGGTCTTTCGTTTGGGGCCTTTTGTGGCCTGCACTAGCTTGTTCATTTGGGACTCCGTGAGGCACAGCAAGCAACCATGGCCTGTAGTTGCTCGCTGTGCGATTGCATGAAAGTGCGCACGCAGTCCAGTGTCTTGATCCACCCCGTTTGAGGGAAACCCTAGAGGGGGGCGATTCTGAGATCTAGTGATAAGAAATGAGATTAGTATCTATGGCATGCCTGATTTATCTTCTGAGATTTAGCAATGGAGAAACCTTTCAAAAGACGTGCACCCCATGGCGTTACAAGCCTTATGGTGCTGAATGCACTCATAGAT
>JBATPF010000062.1:0-6184 GCA_049291355.1 Giesbergeria sp. | reverse complement strand
CTACTGGCTGTCGAAAAAGGCTGCGGGCATGTTGGCCAAGGAGGTCGGCGAATACGTGGCCGCGCCCGGCGTCTATCCGCCGATCGACGGTATCGACCAGGTCAAGGTGCAAGCGATACGTGAGCTGAGCGATGCCGAAATTGAAAAATGGGGCGCCGAGTTCAAGCGGATTTTCAAAGGCTGACCCGCACATCTGTTATGGAAATCCGCGTCACTGGCCTGACCAAGCACTACGTCTCCGAGGGGCGCACCGTCAAGGCCCTCGACGGGGTCGATCTGACAATCCCCGCCAACCACATCTTCACCTTGCTGGGGCCGAGCGGCTGCGGCAAGACAACGCTGCTGCGCTGCATCGTGGGGCTGGAGACGCCAGACGACGGTGAGATCCGCATTGGCGATGAAATCGTCTGGTCGCGCCAGAAAGGCATTGCCGTCCCTACCGAAAAGCGCGGCCTGGGCATGGTGTTCCAGACCTACGCGATCTGGCCGCACATGAATGTGTTTGACAACGTGGCCTACCCGCTCACGGTGCGCGGCATGTCGCGCACGCAGATCAACGCCAAGGTGGCGGAGGTGCTGCGCTTCGTGCAGCTTGACGGCCTGGGAGACCGCCCTGCCACCCGCCTGTCTGGCGGTCAGCAGCAGCGCGTGGCGCTGGCCCGTGCACTCGTGGCCGAGCCACGCGTGATCCTGTTTGACGAGCCGCTCTCCAACCTCGACGCCAAGCTGCGAGAAGAAACGCGCAAGGAACTGCGCCGCTTTCTGAGCCAGCTCAACATCACCGCAATCTACGTCACGCACGATCGCGTCGAAGCGCTGGCGCTGTCTGATTCGATCGCCGTCATGCGCGCCGGCCACATCGTCGAGATCGGCGCACCGCGCAAGATTTACTTCTCTGCCGAGCACCGCTTTGTCGCCGACTTCATCGGCCGCGCCAACCTGATTGACGCCACCGTGCGTGACCACGCCGATAGTGCGACCCAGATCGATTGCCCTCTGGGTTCCATCCGCTGTGCGCCCAGCGAGCATGCGCAGGGAAGCCAGGTCACGCTGTGCCTGCGCCCCGAGTTTTTGCAGGTACAGGGCGGCACGGTGCAGGGCGCCAACGTCCTGCACGGGCAGATCGAATCGATCGACTTTGTCGGCGAGGTAAATGAAGCCGAAATCCGGGTGGGCGAGACCCTGCTGCTGGCGCGCACCGCAGCCGATACCGATCTCGTCGTTGGCAGACAGGTCAGCATTGCCCTGGCGCCAGAGCACTGCCTGCTGGTGGCCGCCTGACCATGGACCCGCAGCGCCGGGGCCTGACGCTCACCCTGATACTCATCGTCGGCCTGCTCACCGTCGCGCCGGTAGCGATGCTGGTGCTTGGCAGTTTCTCGCAGGGGCTGGACGCTTTCGGCCACTTCACGCTCTCCAAGTACGCAAGCGCCTACGCCGACCCCGGCCTATGGAAGGTGCTTTTCAACACTGCCGTTTTCGTGGTTGGCTCAACGCTTCTGGCCACACTGCTCGCCCTGTTTCTTGCTTACCTCAACACGCGCACCGACATTCCGTTCAAGTTCCTGTTCGGCGTGCTCGCCATCGTGCCGATGATGATTCCCCACGTGCTTTTTTCGGTCAGCTGGGCCTTGCTGGCCAACCCCTCCAATGGCCTGATGAATCTGGTACTGATGGAGACCTTCGGCCTGGCCAAGGGGCCGCTGAACATCTATTCGATGCCCGGCATGATTCTGGTCGAAGGGCTGCTCAACATGCCCATCGCCTACCTGATCATCGCGCCGGCCATGGCGTCGTTCGATGTGTCGCTGGAAGAATCCTCGCGCGTGTTTGGCGCCGGGGCCTGGCGCACCTTGCTGCGCATCACGCTCCCGGTGCTGCGCCCGGCCATCCTCGCGGCCTTTGTGCTGGGCATCGTGCGCAGTCTTGCCTCGTATGCCGTGCCGCGCGTGCTCGGCGTGCCGGGCAACGAGGAAGTGCTGGCCACCTACCTCTACGAAATGATCTCGATCGGCTTTGCGCCCGACTATGGCAAGGCAGCGGCGCTGGGCATGAGCGTGCTGCTGGTGGCCGTAGTCCTGATCTGGCTGTATCGGCGCCTGACCGGTGAAGGCAGCCGCTTCGTCACCATCTCCAGCCGTGGCTGGCGCCTCGCCGTGGTGCCGCTCGGGCGCTGGCGCATGCCGCTGTTTGCACTGGTGGCCCTGCTCTCGTTCATCGTCATCGTGCTGCCGGTGGTGGTACTGCTCTACACCTCCTTTGTACCCTATGCGATGGTGCCCAGCCGCGAAGCTTTTGCAGCCATGAGCTTCAAACACTGGGCTGCCGTGCTGGGCGACGCCACCTCGCTGCTGGCGCTGAAGAACAGCCTGTTCCTGGCCATCGTCGGCGCCACGCTGGGTGTGCTGCTCTCGCTCTTCGTCGCCTACGTCATCGTCAAGCTGCGCACGCGCGGCGCGGCGCTGCTGGAGACGCTGACGTATTTATCGTTCGCATTTCCAGGCATCGTGATCGGCATCGGCTTCATGTGGTTCTTCGTGCAGACCCCGCTGTACGCGACGGTGACGGCGCTGCTCATTGGCTACATCGCCACCTATTTACCCTATGGCGTGCGGCCACTGGCGAGCGCTTTTGTGCAAGTGCACGACCACCTGGAAGAATCGTCGCTCGTGTGCGGTGCCAGCCGCATGACGACGATGCGGCGCATCATCGTGCCGCTGTTGGTGCCGGGCATCGTTTCGGCGTGGATTCTGATGGCCACCATGTTTCTGCGTGAGCTCACGCTCTCTGTGGTGCTCTCGCGCCCGGGCAGCGAAGTGCTGGCGGTGCAGGTGCTGGCGTTCGCCGACGATGGGCTTTGGGGCCAGCTCTCGGCACTCGGGATCATGATGATCGCGGTCTCGACGCTGCTCGTGATCGGTGCCCACCTCGTCGGCAGGCGCTTTGGGGCGCGTGCAGGGTAACCAAGCCAAGGGCACGCCTTTCTTTGGCTACAAAAATAAGCGAACGCGTACCGCGCCGAACGTCTGAAGCGAAGGTGTCGCGTCCACCAGCCTTTTAAGTCCCCCGCCCTTCAGGCCCAGCTCTCCCCCAGCGCCTCGGCCTGCTGCAGCACCAGCTCCACAGCGGCGTCCTGCAAATCTGGCGGGTACTTGTATTTGCGCAAGATGCGCTTGACCATCAGCCGCAGATTGGCGCGCACGCTCTCGCGCTGGCTCCAGTCCACCGTCATGCTTTTGCGCAGGTTGTCGGTGAGTTCGTGGGCGATTTTCTTCAGCGTTTCGTCGGTCAGCTCTTTCACGGCCGACTCGTTGTTGGCCAAGGCGTCGTAAAAGCGCACCTCGTCTTCAGAGAGGCCTAGCGCCTCGCCCCGGCTGGCGGCCTGACGAAACTTTTTCGCCATGTCCACCAGTTCTTCCATCACCTGCGCCGTCTCGATGCTGCGGTTCTGGTAGCGGGCAATCACACCGGTCAGCAGGTCTGAGAATTTGCGCTGCTGCACCACGTTGGTGGCAAATTTGGCCTTGATCTCGCCTTCCAGCAGGCGCTCCAGCAGCTCCACGGCCAGGTTGCGCTCGGGCAGGTTTTTCACCTGGGCCAGAAACTCGTCGTCGAGCAGGCCGATGTTGGGCTTGTCCAGGCCCACCGCGTCAAAAATATCCACCACGCGCTCGCTCACCACCGCCTGGCTGATGATCTGGCGAATGGCCGCGTCGCGCTGCTCGTCAGTCCGTTTCTGCGCCGTCACGTCGCGCTTGGTCAAAATCACTTTCACCGCTTGGAAGAACGCCACCTCTTCACGCAGCGCCTTGGCTTCATCGAGCGTGCAGCACAGGCTAAACGCCTGGCCCATGGCCACCGCCGCATCGGCAAAGCGGCGTTTGCCGTCTTGCGAGCTGTCTTTGTTAGCGGACCGGATGCCCAGCACATGGTTGGCCGCTCCGGCCAGCGCCTTGTGCCCGCCGGTCAAAAAGCCCGACCTGTCGTAGCCGTGCAGCAGGGTGCGCAGCACGTCCAACTTTTCGAGCAGCAAGGAGAGCGCCTCGTGCGCGTCCACCGTGGGTTTGCCTCGGCCCTGGCTCGCGGTGTATTCCTTCATCGCGGCTTTGAGCTCGTTGCCGATGCCGATGTAGTCCACCACCAGGCCGCCTTGCTTGTCCTTGAACACGCGGTTGACCCGTGCAATGGCCTGCATCAGGTTGTGGCCCTTCATGGGTTTGTCCACATACATGGTGTGCACGCAGGGCGCGTCAAACCCGGTGAGCCACATGTCGCGCACGATAACGATGCGCAGTGGGTCGGTCGGGTCTTTGAAGCGCTTTTCCAGCCGCTTTTTGACCTGGCCGCTGTAGATGTGCGCTCGCAATAAAGCCTTGTCGCTGGCACTGCCGGTCATCACCACCTTGATGGCGCCAAGTTCGGGGTCTGCGCTGTGCCAGTCGGGGCGCAGGCGCACGATCTCGTCGTACAGGTGCACGCAAATGTCGCGGCTCATGGCCACCACCATGGCTTTGCCGTCCTGGGCATTACTCCGCTCTTCAAAGTGCGCCACCAGGTCGGCCGCCACGCTGGCAATGCGCGGCGTGGCGCCCACCACTTTTTCGAGCGCGGCCCAGCGGCTTTTGAGCTGGGCCTGGGTGCTTTCTTCTTCGTCCTCGGCCAGCTCGTCCACTTCTTCGTCGAGCAAGGCCAGGTCGTCGTCCTTCAACCGCAGCTTGGCCAGCCGGCTTTCGTAATAGATGGCCACCGTGGCGCCGTCTTCCTTGGCCTGCTGCATGTCGTAGACATGGATGTAGTCGCCAAACACGGCGCGGGTATCGCGGTCGGTACTGCTGACCGGCGTGCCGGTGAAGGCGACGAAGGTGGCATTGGGCAGCGCATCGCGCAGGTGCTGGGCGTAGCCCGCTTGGTAGTGCGTCTGGTAATGCGTCTGATATTCGGGCGACGCAAACTCGGCATGCACTGCGCTGCTGCCGGCGTCGCTGGTTACTATGCTTTTAGTAGCTGCTTGCGCTTGTCCATCATGCGCTAGAGGCACATTTTGCTTAAAACTTTGCTTGCGCGTCTTGAGCTTGGCTTCAAACCCGTACTGCGTGCGATGCGCCTCGTCGGCAATCACCACGATGTTGTGGCGGCCAGAGAGCACCGGGAACACATCCTCGTCCTCGCCCGGCATGAACTTCTGAATGGTGGCGAACACAATGCCGCCCGAAGGCCGGTTGGCCAGCAACTGGCGCAAGGCCGGGCGCGTGCTGGCTTGCACCGGCTGCTCGCGCAGCAGGTCGGCGCCCAAGCTGAACACGCCAAACAGCTGGCCGTCCAGGTCGTTGCGGTCGGTGATGACGACGATGGTGGGGTTCTCCATCGCCGGCTCCTGCATCACGCGGGCGGCAAAGCAGGTCATGGTGATGCTCTTGCCGCTGCCCTGCGTGTGCCACACGACGCCGCCTTTGCCACGCTGATTGGTTGCAAGCCCCTCGCGCGAGGCGGCTACTACATGCCCAATGGCGGCGCGCACCGCGTGGAATTGGTGGTAGCCGGCAATCTTCTTGATGAGCTGGCCGTCGTCCTCGAACAGCACAAAAAAGCGCAGGTAATCAAGCAGGTAGCGCGGCGCCAGCACGCCGCGCACCAGCGTCTCCAGCTCGTTGAACTGGCCCAGCGGGTCGAGCTGCACGCCGTCAATCGTGCGCCACTGCATGAAGCGCTCGGCATTGCTTGACAGCGACCCCAGCCGCGCCTCGCTGCCGTCGGCAATCACCAGCACCTCGTTGAACTGGAACAGGTCGGGGATTTGCTCTTTGTAGGTCTGAATCTGGTCGTAGGCCTTCCAGATGCTGGCTTCCTGGTCGGCCGGGTTCTTCAACTCCAGCAGCACCAGCGGCAGGCCGTTGACGAACAGAACAATGTCGGGCCGGCGCGTGTGGTGCGGGCCTTTGAGGGTGAACTGGTTCACCGCCCAGAACTCGTTCAATTATGGGTTCGCCCAATCCACCAGCCGCACAAAGTCGCCCCGCGTTTCACCGCCCTGCTGATACTGCACCGGCACGCCGCCCACCACCAGCTTGTGAAACGCCCGGTTGGCCGCCAACTGCGCGGGCAGGCCCAGGTTTTGCACCTGCTGCACCGCGTCTTCGCGCGCGGCGGCGGGTATGCCGGGGTTGAGCCGCACAATGGCTTCGCG